>DATHUN010000317.1:0-3698 GCA_035462205.1 Anaerolineales bacterium | reverse complement strand
AGCTCATAAGCAGCGCGCTAAAATAGTTTCAATACTTAACTATTAAGCTGGTTAACCACATAGGTATCCTTTATGACTTTATCTGAACGCTTACGGGACCAAGCCGTGGATCGTTTTTGGGAAACCATACCGCCGTTGTGGACGGCGGTTCGTTCGTATATCCGTGCTACAGCGACTGCGAATTTTGATATTACAGTCGAACAATTTCATGTCCTTCGTTATGTACGGAAGGGACCCGGATCAATGAGCGAATTAGCAACCGCGAGGAACATTAGCCGTCCTGCGATCAGCCAGGCAGTGGAAATCCTTGTGAAAAAGGGACTGTTAACGCGCGTTCACAGCACCCAGGATCGCCGCTTCGTGGAACTGGCATTGACCGAGGCAGGTAACAACCTGCTTGACACCGTTTTTAAAGAAACGCGAAAATGGATGAAGGAACGCATGCAGGCGTTGACTTTGGATGAATTGGAAACCATGACAAACGCAATGGATATCATGAAGAAAATGCTGGAATAAGTAATTCGCAGCATTGCAGGTCATTAGTATTTCAGGGGACAATTGGGAAATGCCAGTAAATATCATTCCGCTATCGATCATCGTGCTATGTGAATGGAATTATATATTTTAGGAGTCTGAGTAGTATGGAAAATTCCACAGTGGAACAATCCGTCGAACACGTCGAGTCGGCTCTCTCGAGCAGAGCAGGAAATACAACGTTTTCGGCGATGCGTCATCGCAATTTTCAACTTTATTTTGGGGGGCAGTTAATTTCAAATATCGGCACCTGGATGCAGATCATCGCTCAGAGCTGGGTAGTGTATCAAATCGGTCACTCGGAATTGATATTGGGCTTGGTTGCTTTTGCATCTGCCATTCCTGTTTTGTTGATTTCGCCCTGGGGTGGCGTGGTCGTCGATCGGATGCCGCGCCGCCGGTTGCTGATGATAACCCAATCGGGCGCAATGGTTCTCGCATTCATCATGGCTACATTGACATTCGCAAACATTATAAAAGAATGGCACGTAATCGTGCTGGCTGCATTACTTGGAGTCGTTAATGCTTTTGATGCTCCTGCACGCCAGGCATTTGTCCCCGAAATGGTTGAGAAAGCGGATCTGCCTAACGCCATCGCGTTGAACTCTATGATGTTCAACAGCGCTCGCGTGATTGGACCTGCCGTTGCCGGGCTCGTGCTGGCGGCGGTCGGTGCTGCATGGTGCTTCACCATTAATGGAATATCCTTTTTAGCAGTGCTGCTCGGATTATGGTTGATGAATCTGCCATCCCGCCGTGCGCAACAACATACAAGTTCCCCGTGGGAGCAATTGACAGGCGGCATTCGATACGCGGCAAAGAACCGTGAGATCTCCGCACTGATATTGCTCTCACTTGTATTCAGCATTTTTGGAATTTCGTATGCCACGATCTTGCCTGCCTTCGTACAGAAGATCCTCCACCAGGGAGCTACGGGATACGGCTGGGTAAACACTGCAACCGGTCTGGGCGCGGTCACCGGCGCGTTTCTGCTCACGCACCGTGCAATTCATGGCAAGCGCGGCAAATTGCTCGTGCTTACCAACATTGCTTTTCCTCTCATCCTCATTGCTTTTTCCTTTACCTCTTTATTGCCATTTTCTCTTTTACTCGCGTATGGGTTGGGATTGGGGTTCATGATGCAATTTACAACCATCAATACATTATTGCAGACCCGCGTCGCGGATGAATTTCGTGGTCGCGTGATGGGACTCTATACCATCACTTTTTTTGGATTTGCTCCGTTTGGAAATCTGTTTATCGGTTTCCTCGGCGAAAAGTTCGGACTGACAACCGCCATGTCACTGTTTGCGGTCTGCTCGCTCATCCTTTCCCAAGTGGTTTTGATGAAAACGCCAGAAATCAAGAAACTGTATTAAGCTAAAGTATCTATGAACCATATCAAGAAATTGTTGTATTTTATAAAGCCGTATTGGCGGCGAAGTCTGGTGGCGCTGTTTTTTTTGATCTCTGTCATTGCCATCGATTTGACGATCCCACGGCTGATTCAGCTCATTATTGATCAAGGCATTAACGGCGGTAATTTGCAGGTTGTGATCACAACCACCATCATCATGCTGATAATTTCCCTGTTGCAAACATTGTTTGCGCTGGCAAACAACTTGTTTTCGGTCCAAGTTGGGGAGAGCGTGGCGAGAGATATTCGCGAAGCGTTGTTCCTCAAGATCCAGTCCTTCTCGTTTGGGAATCTCGATCACATCAATACCGGTCAGTTGATGGTACGTCTTTCAAGCGATACGACTGCCTTTCAACGAATGGTGCAGGTTTCCTTGCGGATTGGTACACGGGCACCGCTGCTGATGATTGGCAGCCTGATCTTGATGTTCGTCACAGATAGTCATCTTGCCTTGATGATCGTGCCGGTGCTGCTGGCTACCTCGGCAGTCATTGTATTTTTCGTCTCACGCATGGGACCATTGTTCATGACCGTTCAAAAGAAACTGGATCGGCTGAATATGGTATTGCAGGAGAACATTGCAGGTGTACGACTTGTCAAGGCGTTCGTGCGCGCAGATCATGAAGCGGAGCGCTTCGCAGAAGCTAATGAGGATTACACTGACCGGAACATTCGGGTCATGCGCTTCATGGCGACTCTTTCTCCTGCCATGAGCGTGTTCGTCAACATTGGCATGGTCATCGTGATTTGGGCAGGTGGGATTCAATCGGCGGCGGGCGGTGTCTCCGTTGGAAAGATTGTAGCATTTATCAACTATCTTCAAACCACCATGGGCCCGCTAGGAATTATGGTGATGATGGCAAATGTTGTTGCGGCGGCGACGGCTTCGTCAGAGCGCATCAATGAGGTGCTGGATACTGTTCCTGAGGTGCAGGATCCACCGACACCACATACGCTTACCGATGTTCGCGGAATACAGGTCGCCTTCGAGGACGTGGACTTCCACTATAACGGGACCAAGGATGCGTTGGTCTTGAACAATGTGGATCTGGTTGCCGAGCCCGGTCAAACCATCGCGATCCTCGGCGCGACGGGCGCGGGCAAATCTTCCATTGTCAATTTGGTGCCGCGCTTTTATGATGTGGCAGCAGGAAAAATCACCTGGAATGGCGTTGACATTCGTGATGTCAGACAGAGTGATCTACTTGCGGAAGTCGGTGTGGTGCCTCAGGAGACGATCCTCGTCTCAGGAACGGTGCGAGATAACATCCGCTATGGAAAACCGGGAGCCAGCGAAGAGGAAGTAGTTGAAGCAGCAAAAGCCGCGCAGGCACATGCTTTCATCATGCATTTGCCGAATGAATACGACACTCGCATCGAAGAGCGCGGTGTAAATCTATCTGGCGGACAAAAGCAGCGGATCGCGATCGCGCGGGCGCTCCTGCTCAAGCCTGCGATTCTGATTCTCGACGACAGCACCAGCTCTGTAGATGTAGAGACCGAAACAAGAATCCAGGATGCGATGAAAACTTGGTTGAAAGATAACACCAGCTTCGTCGTGGCACAGCGCATTAGCACGGTGCTGAACGCAGACAAGATCATTGTTGTCGATGAAGGAAATATTGTGGCACAGGGAACACATCATGAACTGATGAAAACCAGCCCGGTGTATCAGGAAATTTATGAGTCGCAGTTGGGTAGCGGAGTGAAACTGGAGGCGGAATGAACAATAGAAATACTGACCGCA
>DATHUN010000316.1:0-3648 GCA_035462205.1 Anaerolineales bacterium | reverse complement strand
GTCCACTTCAGACTCGCTGTGTGCGTTATATGCGAGTGTAAACCCTGCCAGGTCATGTCCTTCGGGATCAACGAGCGCGTCTTTTGCCAGTTCTTCTCGTGGAAAGAGTGCTAAAACAACGCCACCTGCTTGAAAAAATGCGATTCCTTCCTGGGGTCTTGCTATTTTCCAACCCAAGGTTTCCGCATAGAACTTTTTGGATATTTCAAAATTCCGAACACCTAATGTAATTATGTGCAGATGTTGCTTCACTATGCTCTCCTTTTGCTTTTATCCTGAATTATCCCAGGGAGCGACGCCCTGCCCGCGCTCGCCTCGCAACGACCCGCTAATGGTCTCCGCTAAATCGGGCACAATTTCGGCCGTGGCGGCGAGCAGACCGTAGCAACCCGCGATCATCATGTCGCCGAAGGGCGTGGCGAAATAAGGCTTCAATGAAGGGGCGGATCCCGATCCGCCCTTACCGAACATTGATCTTCTTGGCCCCGTCACCACAATATCAAATTCATCGCTTCCCAATTCGAAGGCTTCATCGGTGTACATCAAGGCGCCGTGACCCATGTCATTGAACACATCTTCATGCTTCAAGGAACTATCTGCTAACCTTCGCAAAAGCGATTCGAGTTTAGCTAAATCAATCTCACCGGTGTGATGCTCGAAGACTCCCTGGATTCCGTCTCTCCCGAGTCGAAATGCCAGAGTATGAAAATTGCCTACGTTGCAGATGATCTTTTGTTTGCGTATAGCAACAATTGGATCCAATTCCGCGCCAAGCACCGCAGCGGGAGCCGTATCCATCACTACCAGCGGACAAGGCAACTCGCCCGCCGAATCTGCCACCGACTGCAGACGTGTCATAATTTTTGGAATCTCATTGGTAAGATAAGCAAAGGCGGAAAGTGAATTCTTTTCACGAATTCGGTCATCGAGATAATCAAATCGAAACTGCCGGTCTGAAACTCCAGCAGGAGCATTGCCATGATCGAAAACGGCAACGGCGATTGCGCTGAGATCGTTCAGAGAAACTCCATAGTCTTCGAATGTTTTGGCGATGGCAGAAAAATCGAAGTCTTTCAATTCAAGCCGATGAACCGTAGATGGTAACTCGTGCACTTCGTCTTCGGAGATAATCTTTATTCCGAGTGCCTCCACTTTATCCAGTTCATCATTGATCGTCGTCGCGGCAGCGGGAGTCATATACAGCGGAATTCCTGCCCGCGCGTATTCCTCGATCGCCCAGGCAGAAGGTCCGCCGCCCATTTGATGTCCCATCAGGAGGAGGGGAGTCCTTGAGGGAAGCATCCGCTTCAGACGGCGATGCACCATCATCGTGGGGGAGGGCAGGATGAGCTTGAATCCGTTCTCGAGGTCAAGATTCGAATCATACAGGAAAATATCCTGTGTGCCTGTGCCGATGTCAACCGTAAGAATTTTCATAAGATGATATTGTAGGAATAGGCGGTCGCCTGTCCCTACCACGGGTTATATTTCTATCCCAAGCCACTGTCGAATGAAGTAACCGATAATGAACGAAAACAAAGCCACACCGAGACTCAAGCCTGCCATCTCCAAAAACCGGGCGCGAAAGGATTCGCCTTTTGCTACGGAGATATAGTAATTGAAGACGGCAATGATAATGACGGCAGTCGTGAGCGCAATCGCCAGATCGAGAATGTAATTCTGTATTAAAAGATATGGCAACACAAGCAATGCGACGGTGATGATGTACGCAATTCCCGTATAAATCGCCGCGCGCACGGGATGCTTTTTTGTATCCTCCGAGCGCGTGGACAAATACTCGCTCGCCGCCATCGACAGGGAGGCAGCAATCCCGGTGATAAGTCCCGAGAGGGCAATCAACTTCACGTTTTGCAGAGCCAGGGTTAGCCCCGCCAGGGCACCGGTTAATTCTACAAGGGCATCGTTCAAGCCCAGGACGACTGATCCTGCGTACTGGAGCCGCTCCTCATCCAACATGTTGATGAGCTGTTCTTCGTGCGCATCCTCCTCCCGTTCATACGTTTCTGCCTCGGGGATTTCCTTCCGGATCGCGGCGTAATTTCCCTGTGCTGCTTCTTCTCCCATCTCCATCAGCTTGACGCCAAAGGTAAACCCAAAGATCATGCTTACGGTGGTGTAGAACCAGACGAAAAACCAGCGCGGTTCTATATCCTGGTCCGTGTATTTTTTCCAGCCTTTGTAATGGCGCATTTCATCGTCGGCGATTTGGTTCAGAACCCTGGTGTTTTCGGGGGAATTGATTCGGCTGGCAAGCCGCTTATAAATATGATATTCCGTGATTTCGGTCTGCTGAAATCTCAATACCTGTCTGTGCACGTTCTCAGAAAGCTGCATATTTTCTCCTCGACTTGAATGAATCTATTTTAAGCCATTTTGATTGTTATTCGAGATGAGCTATTTCTGTAAGACAAAATAGGATAGACAAGTGACATTGGTCACTTCTGCTTTTTCTCAAATCTGACTACTATCGTCGTAGTACACCAACATGCCCATTAGGAGGATCTATGCAACGCAAAAATGTACTATCCTTTTTATCCGTTATCTTACTCGTATTTCTTCTAACACTCTCTGCCTGTTCGACCTCTGCTCCGCCTCCGGTACCCACGGAGACCAGTACTCCCCAGCCAACGGCAACCAATACCCTGCTTCCCTCGCCAACTTCCACTCCCACGCGCACGCCGCGCCCGACCGCGACCGCCAACTTGGCTGCTACCCAACGCATGCGCGATCTGCAAGCGGAGGCACAGGCATATTTTGATATGGGTTACTTGGATTCAGCGGACGGTCGGTACATGGAGTATGATGACTTTGAGGAAGAATGGGCGCAGCTGGGTTGGTATCAATGGTGGACTCTAAATCAGACCGCCAAAGATTTTTATATGAGCGCTCATTTTAAGTGGTCCAGCGCCTACCGGAACGCGGACCTCTCCGGCTGCGGATTTGCATTTGCTATCCAAGACAATGACAATCACTATGCCGTATTCCTCGATCGTTCGAAGATCTACTTTGTAGAAGCCACCCAGTATTTCAGACCATTTCAACCTACGCGGGGAACCGGAGTTGTAAATTTTGGTAATCCCTCCGATCAACCCGTCGAGGCAGACTTTGCGCTGATTGTCAAAGGCAATTATGCTTATGTGCTCGTGGACGACGAACTCGTCGGGGAATATACCCTGTCTCAAAGTAAAACTCTGCGAGGCAATCTTGGTCTAACACTCCTCTCCGGTACAAACAAAGACTATGGCACGCGCTGTACGATGACGAATCTCCATGTTTGGACACCCTGGGGTGCATGAACATTTCTGTAATCAAACATTTCGGTCAGCCCAGCCTCCGCAATCCAATGCGGAGGTTTTATTCTCTCCCCATAAAAGTGGAGTAGAGGTATCATAATGGTATTATTGCTGCAGGAGATGGAATGTCGAACGCCGCGTTGACGGAATTGCTCGCCAGTTATGTTCCCAAGCTGATTCAAAACCGGGTTGCTATAAATCCCTCGCCGATCGATGCACCGGTTGCGGAGGAGATGCAAGCGGCGATTCTCTTTGCGGATATTTCGGGCTTCACTATCCTGACCGAGCACCTTGCCGAGCGGGGACCTTCCGGTGTGGAAACTCTGGCGCGTAT
>DATHUN010000315.1:0-5896 GCA_035462205.1 Anaerolineales bacterium | reverse complement strand
GCGAGGACAAGAGCTGCGCTCCAGGTGCAGGAAGCCCGCTGGTCTGCGGACGATAAACTTGTAGCCTGGCTTTATAAGGGTGTAGACGCCGGTAATTCATCCCTTCAGGCGGAACAGGTGATGGTTCTCGATATCACAAGTTGTGACCCGGCCAAGATTGCTCTCGTCGATAACTTCCCCGGCGATCGCTTCGTTCCGATCGGCTACCAAAATCGCGAGATACCCGACTTCGATTGGGATGGCTCGGATCTCTTTGTCTTCGACACCTCACGGCGGAACAACGGCTGGGGCGAGTTATATATGTATAACACGCGGACCCATAAAGGCAATCTGGTCAATCCCATCGAACAAAAATGCTGCTATCGCGACGCGCGCTGGAGCCCGGATAGCACGTACGTTCTGTTTGCCTTCCAGGATATCGGCTTGGGCGCACAGGCACCCACATTGTTGTATTACATTCCCTCCGGAGAAATCGGCACCGGGGCGAAATTCCAGCCGCTGCCATTGGCTCCCGATTTCTTCAAAAGTGCCAAGGAAGCACCACAAGCTGCCTTGCGCCCTGCAGAATAAGGAAATTCTGGGGCATCAATACTCCAGAATTTTTTTCACCAGCCCCGGTCCATAATAAATCAAGCCAGTATAAATTTGGACTAACGTTGCGCCCATGTCCAATCTTCGTTTGGCATCCTCGGGATTCATGATGCCGCCTACGCTCACGATCGGAATCCTTCCGTTTACACGCCTAACAATTTGACGTAAGACCGATTCGCTCCGCAGCCGCAATGGACGCCCGCTTAACCCGCCGGTTTCTCTGTGACGCTCAGATCTCAACCCCTCGCGCGACAGCGTTGTATTCGTGGCAAGGATGCCGTCCATATTTGTGCTGAGAATCACATCGACGGCATCGCCTAATTCTGCAACGCTGAGGTCGGGCGCGAGCTTGACGAGCAGGGGAATGCGCTTCGCGAGTTTCTGCTGCTCTAATTTTCGTTGCAGATCCAGTTGAGTGAGTAAGCTTTCCAACGCAGCGCGTCCCTGCAATTGACGGAGGCCAACCGTGTTCGGGGAACTGATGTTAATCGTCAGGTAATCACCATACGGGGCGAAGTTTTGCAGCAATTCCAGATAATCGAGGACGGCCTCTTCGTTGGGAGTATCCTTGTTCTTCCCAAGATTGATTCCGAGGATCAAATCCCCTTTATCGATCATGCGCGCCACAAACTTTCTTCGGAACGGCACGAAACCAAAATATTTCTCGAGCAGGCTTTCGCGCAAATATGGGTTCAGTCGCTTTTGCACAAATTCCGATCCGCGACTTGGGAAGCCCAGGCGATTGATCACCGCTTCGTCTTCCAGGAGGCGGAACACGCGCGGCGACGGGTTACCCGGCTGAGGTCGGGGCGTGACCGTTCCCACTTCCACATGACCGAACCCTAAGGCGGCGAGTCCTGCGATGGCAAGGGCATCCTTGTCAAAGCCGGCGGCAAGTCCAACCGGGTTTTTGAAGGTCAATCCAAATGCCTGTACCGGTTGGGCGTGTGGCTTGTAAACCTGGGTCAGGACCCGTTTAGATAGGGGAAAGTTTCCGGCAATGCGTAGTGCTTGAAGAGTGAGTTGGTGCGCGGTTTCAGGCTCGAGGCGAAAAAGCAGACGGCGAAGGGATTTGTACATCAATCGAATGCCGTGGCGCGGTTAGGATCTTGTACATGCGCAAACACTTCACGGATCATGTCTTCGTTGGTGCGAAAAAGGGATAGTGGCGGCAAATGATCGGGATCAAAGAAATCCACCGCCAAAGTTTCGTAACTGGTGCGTGGGTCGCCATCCAGCAAGGTACACAGAAAGATAATTTTATATGCGTGGAAAAATTCAAAAGGCTCAATACGATTGGCATCGATGACGGCTACTACCTTTTCGGCTTTGACACGATAGCCGCTTTCCTCCCAAACCTCTCGTTCCGCAACAGAGGAGGGCGAATTGCCTAAGTCAGCCCAACCGCCCGGCATTGCCCAGCGGTCGTCGGCGCGCTCCTGGATCAAGAGGATTTTTCCATCACGGACGATCGCGCCGCGCACATCAATTTTTGGCGTAATATAGCCGGCCTGCATGGAAAAACTCTCCAGCACGGATTCCTTTTCTAACGCCGATTGACTGGCTATCATCTCGGCGGTGATCTCCTGTAATCGTTTGTACCGTTCAATGTCAAACGGATTTTGACTATAGGTGAGTCCCGCTTGACTGAGCGAAAAGATTTCCTGCGCCCATTCCATCCACTTCGGTTGCTTTGTGTTCATGCGTTTTTATTCTTTTCGCTGTCCGCTCTTCACCAGGAAGTACTGCACGATCTCCTCTTCAGGATGAGCGATGTTCATCAGTGCGAACATTGCTGCTAATTCGCCGCGATGATGTGTGTTGTGATTGGGCGGCTGGACCATCATCTGCCACAAAGGCAAAGTGAAGGTTTCCCCTTTTGGATTGGTATACGTCACACTTCTTTGCAGCGACTCTTCGGTCTGTTCGGCAATAAAGCCGCGCATATTTTTTTCCACATCCATCCAGTACGCGCGGATGGAAGCTGCGCTCGGAAAATCGTTCGGGTCGAGAAAAGTTCCTGTTTCGCCGCGCCAACGCTGGGGCCACATCCGCTCGGAGCTCATCATATGGACCAACACGGCGTGAACGCTATCCCAGCTGTGGCCCTGCTTGCGAAAAAGTTGCTCCTCACTCAACCTCTCGGCAACGGCAAGATAGCGTTTATTCGCCCAATAGTTGTACTCATAGAGTTGCAGCAGATAATCTTTCAATAGCATACAGACTCCCTATCGTTGGGAAAAGACCAGCCCATAACTGTGATTATAGCCGTAGCCATATTTATCCCAGGCGATCATAGTCTCGCCTTCGAAGTGCAGGATTTTTGCCACCTCGCGGGCGATGTCCCAGGCGAGCGTGGTGACATGGCCATTCTTTTTCAAATTCGCGGCTTCGATGACCACGTGGCCAGATGGATTAAGTTTTTGGGCAACCTGAGAAAAAATAGTCCCTATTTCTTTTAAGTACGAGGGGTAATCGAATCCCTTTTGACGGTAATCTACAAATGGATTCTCGCTATCGGTCTCGTTGGTATAGGGCGGCGAGGTCAGGCACAAGTCAAAATTTGGCAGATCGTATTCGAGAAGCTTACGGGAATCACCGTGAATCACGCGCTCAGGATGAGTCAACAAGCTTTGGATGTAATTCGCTTTTGGCTGGCTATATTCGATACCGTAACCGACTCTGCCCAATTTCTCCGCAATCCACAGCGTTGTCCCAAACCCTGCGAACGGATCGAAGACAACCTGTCCTTGTTCGGTGAACCGGTCGATGAAGAATTCCAGCATGTTATCCGAGGCGCGTACATCTTCGCGCTGAAATCTGGAGGGGAGCACGGTCTTATTCCCTCGCCTGAATTGGATCCAGGTCTGTGCGGCTTGGTCAGGCTTTTCTTCCCTGCTGGCTTTGTTGGAATATTTCAGTCGTTCTGCCAATGCACTTTGCCCGCGTCTCTTCACCCTATCTCCATCTTCAGTGGTTTAAATACCACGCTTTCCCTTTTTCAACATCTCAATAGTTTTTAGAATCCGGCTCTGGCGCGTTTCTTCCTTTTTCGCCTCGTTGATCCAGGTCACGTATTCTTTACGGTGGGTGTAAGAGAGCTTATCGAAGAAGTCTTTAGCTTGCTTATCCTTTTTGAATTCCCGCATCAGATCCTTGGGGATCTCGATCACACGCGGCTCCGCATCGAGCTCAATTGTGACTTCGATCTCATCCCCAAATGTTTTGCCAACCTGTTCCCGAATCCCCTTGAGGATGATCAGCATGTGACATTCCGAGCCCATGCGCGTCAGGATGCCGCGGTACGGAACACCCTCGATCATCGCCCGAACCTTCGGACGCTTTGAGCCAAACTTTTTCTCCACATCGAATGGGATTTCCACAAACGCCCCGCCTCCGCCTGCATTTTTGATTTCTGCTCTAAAAGTTTGTTTTTCTGCCATGGAATTACTCCTTCGGTGAAGAATTCATAGGAACGGATGGTAGTTTTTATTCTAACATGTTGAGCACAAGAGACGAAGTGTAGCTCAAAACTAAAAACTTCCGGGTTGCCGCCGGAAGTCTTCTTAGTCGAAGAAATAACTTTTGATCATTTCTTCAAATTTCTGGGAAGCTGATTCCTACCACCGACCCATACACCGACGATGGTAGCTAAAATCGAAAGGAAGAAACCGGTCAAAATCGCCGTTTCCAAGCGTCCCTGGGCGAGTGCATCCAGCACGGGAAGTGCTTCCGTATGGGCGCGCAGTCGCAGCGAGGTCGGGATGAGCGCGCCGACAATCAGGCCCAGAATGCCACCGACCAGCGTCCCCGTGTAATATCCAACGCCCACACCACCTGTCGTACCTGCCGTTTTGACAGTCAAAGCAGCAGTAAGCGCACCGGTCACAAGTCCAAGAATAAGACCGATCACGGAGCCGATGAGAATACCATCCAAACTGCTGGTAATCGCGCCTAATCCACACCCAATGAGCACACCTAGGCCCGCGCCAACCACAGAACCAAAACCGACGCTGTCCTGCAACATCCGTTGATCCAGGCTTTGCTTGGTCTTGGAGGAGGAACGCAAATGCCTGCTAATATATTGTATATTCAATACCTCCAGCCACTTATAAGAGCCATCGGGTGTAACACATTCGACTTCAAAATTTTCCTCATCATATTTTTCCACCACTACTCCAATATCACCAAGATCGATCACACCGTGAAGCTTTTCCGGGACCTGGATAATTTTGACGAGATCGTACTGATTAATTTTGTCATGCTTATCCATTAATCTATTGTCCTAAATTATATAGCGAACAGTCTTTGTGATTCTAACATGGGGAATACGAATGAGTTTTCGGGCGCATTAAGATAAAAACTCCCGAAATATCGGGAGCTTTTATTTCTGGATTTATTTTTTCAAATCTCTGGGAACGAGATTCCGGCCACCGATCCACGCGCCGACGATAGTGGCAAGAATGGCTACTAAGAAGCTGCTCAGAATCGCAGTCTCAAAGCGACCCATCATCAGCGCGTCGAGCACGGGCAAACCTTCCGTATTGGCGCTCATCCGCAGGGACGTCGGGACCAGCAATCCGATGATCAAACCAAAGACCATGCCGAATCCCATGCCCGAGTAGGCACCGACACTGACTCCGCCGGTTGTGCCGGCCGTTTTGACGGTCAAGGCGGCCGACAGAGCACCAGTGATCACACCAAGCGCCACGCCAATGACCAACCCCGCAACAATGCCGGTAAGTGTTGACGTGATCGCGCCAAACCCAGCTCCAATCAATGCGCCAAAAACGGTGCCGATCATAGAACCTGAAATAATGCTTTTTTGCATCATGGAACAGCTCACCTTCTACGTCTGGCTTTGTTCTAAAAACTTTCTCGTTTCCCCAATTTTATCCTTGTGCACTTTTCCATTCTCTTCCCAATATGCTAATAATTCACTGATCGTCAGCACCGAGTACATAGAATATCCAGCCTGGACCAGCGATTCCTTCGCACCGGATTGGCGGTCTACCAGTACGACCACATCCTTCACGACCAAGCCTACACCGGTCAATTTCTCAATGGCTTCGAATTTACTTCCGCCTGTCGTGGCAAGATCGTCAAGGACAACAACAGTCTCGCCGGCGTGATATTCGCCCTCGATCTCCGCTTTCGTGCCGTACGTCTTGACTTCCTTGCGCGGGTAGATCATCGGGTAATTTCCTTGTAGCGATACAGCGGTTGCAATCGGAATCGCCGCATACGGCAAGCCGGCAATACGATCAAATTTTAGTTCTTTCAATACAGGCAGATACGCCGCGCC
>DATHUN010000314.1:0-3254 GCA_035462205.1 Anaerolineales bacterium | reverse complement strand
CGAACGAATATGACTCCCAAAATGGCCGCAGAACAACATATCAGTCAATTCAATCCCACATCGCACCGCAGTTTTTTATCTGAATGTGGCTTAGGAATTGAATATTTTGGAACGATCTATAATTTAAGCCCGTTTCTCTCTTTAGTTTCCCTCAAACAGGCTGAGCGTCAGTTGTCGCGAGAGCTAGAGAGTCGGTCATTTTTGGGAATGATCTTAGTCGCAGTGGGAATAAAATCTTAATAGGCTAATTTGGAGAACAATTTTCTGTGATACGAAATTTTTTGAGCCGTATACGGCAAGGCATTTTAGGGATTCAACCATTTGGACTTGCTGTCCTCCTAGGGACTTTTACAACATTATTGGCTCTTGGAACGTTTGGTTACCTCGGTATTTTTTCTCGTTACGGCAGTGATGACTATTGCCTGTCCGCTTTTTATCTTCAGAAAGGCAGTTTCTTGACATGGATGATGGAACGCTACCAGCATTCTTCGAGTCGCTATACAAACATCCTGTTTATTGGCTTGGTGGACAAATTCTTTGGTTGGTATAACGTGGCAATCCTCCCGCCGTTGATGTTAGCCCTTTTTGTATTTGGGTCTTACTTATTACTAAATGAAATTGTACAGGTGGCTTCGCTGGGTTGGAGCCGCTTAACAACTCTTTTTCTAGCGGCATTGATTGTCTATTTTTCTGTGTTACAGGCGCCCAATTCCTATGAAATACTCTATTGGCGGGCGGGTATGACTTCTCACTTTGCGCCGCTTGTTTTTTTGACCTTTCTTGGAGCGTTCATCCTGAAGCGAATTAGGGTTGCAAAAGTACAACCTCCCTCATTCTGGATCTTGGCAATTTGCTTTCTTGCTTTCTTTATTGTCGGAGGCTTTTCTGAACCTTCTGTAGCATTAACCATTACAGTATTGGTTTTGGCGATCTGTGGTGTATGGTGGTTAAAAGATTCACAAGTACATCGATCTACCTTCAGTATTTTGTTCTCGGCTTTAGCCGGTTCGTTGCTTGCCCTGGCAGTCCTAGCACTTGCCCCTGCCAATGCGATCCGCCTGGAAAAAGCGCCGCCTGGTTTGTTTGACGTATTAGTGAAAAGTTTCCAGTATCCTGCTGGATTTATCGTAGCTGAGTTTCGATCCTTTCCCCTACCTGCGCTTGTTTCCATCCTCTTGCCAACTGCCCTGTTTCTTGGGCTGGCTTCAGTTCAGCAGCTTGATATACCGAAAATTCGCAATCGATTTCTGCTGCTTATTGTAGCAATCGCCTTGTTAGCGTATTTGCTCATCGCGTCGAGTTTTGCTCCCAGTGTGTACGGACAGTCTTATCCTGCACCGCGCGCTCGTTTTGCGGCAGTAGTGATCTTGACTTGCGCTTTAATGATGGAAGGTGCTTTGGCAGGTATTTGGATTGCAAACTTCAGCAAGAAATTTTTTCAACCCATAAACTTGTACCGCTTTACAGTCATTGCTCTTGTGTTGCTTTCTTTATATCCTTTGCGCACAATCATGCGTAATGCAGAGAACTTTCCTGCCTACCAAAGGCGTGCTTTGGCGTGGGATCTTCGCGATGCTGAAATTCGTAAACTTAAAGCAGAAGGCGTCCGTGACCTTGTTGTTCCGTTCTTATCCGAAGAAATCATGCAGGAATTGGGTGATCACGCCGGGTTCCGGTTAAATCGCTGTGCATCCATCATCTACGGCGTGGATTCCATTGTCGCGCGCTAAAAGCGTTAAAATGAAGATATGGCTGATACATCGCATCCCATTCTTGTAACCGGAACGCACCGCAGCGGTACGACCTGGGTCGGCAAAATGCTGGCGGCCGATTCTTCGACCGCCTACATCAGCGAGCCTTTGAATGTGCTGCACCGCCCGGGCGTCTTGCGGGCAAAAGTTACGCACTGGTACCAATACGTTTGTAAAGATAATCAGGATGCATACCTGCCCGCATTTAAAGAGCTGCTGGATCTTGATTACCACCTGTGGCACGAGGTTCGCTCGATCAAGTCTCGCCGCGACTTTTTGCGCATGGGGCGCGACTTCGCCATTTTTTACAATGGCTTGATGCGCGGTCAGCGCGTACTGCTGAAAGATCCTTTTGCGGTGTTTTCCACGGAATGGTTTGCGAAGTGCTTGAATTGTAAAGTGGTCATTACGGTTCGCCATCCGGCGGCATTTGCGAGCAGCCTCAAGCGACTCAACTGGCCCTTTGATTTTCAGGACTTGCTTGACCAGCCTTTGTTAATGCGTGATTTTCTCGCGCCCTATCGAGAGCAAATGGAAGCTGCAAAAACGGAGGATATCATCGGTCAAGCCGCTATGTTATGGACTGTAATCTATGACGCCGTTTACGCAGCCCGACAGCGTAATCCCGATTTCTTTGCCGTTCGCCACGAGGATCTTTCGCTCGATCCGGTAGAGGGGTTCCGGACCTTGTACAATTCCCTGGGCCTGGACTTTACTCGACGCGTCGAAAAGACAATCCTCAACTCGAGCAGCTCGGAGAACCCGGTCGAACCCTCCCGCAAGAATATCTATTCTGTAAAACTGGATAGCCGCACCAATATCAATAATTGGAAGAAGCGATTGAGCGAGGATGAGATTAAACGCATCCGCTCCATCACCGAAAAAGTGTCGTCGCTATATTATTCTGATGCAGAGTGGTAAGCGATGTTGCATCTCATTACAAATTTTAGGAGAACCAAACATCTATGGGCGAAAACCAGAAACAATCGATTCGTCGTGATTTGAAACAGGACGATCTAATCGTAGTCGCAGGCGCAGGCGGTTTTATTGGCGGCTCGCTCGTCCGCTATTTTCATGATCTAGGCTATACCCGCATCCGTGCCGTGGATAAGAAGCCTTTGAGCAGATGGTACCAGCGTACGCCAGGCGTGGAAAATCTATGCCTGGATTTAAGCGAAAGTGATGCCTGCACACGCGCGGTGGAAAATGCGGTCGAAGTTTATAACTTGGCGGCCGATATGGGCGGGATGGGATTTATCGAGCGCTTCCGCATCGAATGTATGCGTTCGGTTTTGATCAATACTCATATGCTGGAGGCTTCCTACCAGGCGGGCGTGAACCGTTACTTCTTTTCCTCCTCGGCGTGTGTCTACAATATATCGTTGCAACAGGATCCAAACGTGCGGGCGCTGAAGGAGTCAGATGCATATCCCGCCATGCCGGAGCGTGGCTATGGTTGGGAAAAACTTTTTGCCGAGATGCTATGCCAGGAATACTGGGCTG
>DATHUN010000313.1:0-5663 GCA_035462205.1 Anaerolineales bacterium | reverse complement strand
CATCGCAAAATCGAACGGCTACGGTCACCTCGTCGCCCCGGTGCGGCCGAACGAGAAGAGCAAGTATCCACTCACAAGCATTGACGATTACATCCGTTGGACGACCGACGATGGGCTGCCATTCGACGCCTGGTTGCGAGTCCATGCGCGGGTGGGTGCAAAAATCTTGAAACCATGCCATGCATCCATGACCATACGCGGCTCAGGCGCGGATTGGGAATCATGGACAGGATTGAAATTCCCGCAGAGTGGAGCGTATCATATTCCCGGCGCGCTCAACCCAATGCAAATAGATGTCGAACGGGATGAAGGTATTTACGTGGAACCGAATGTTTGGATGGTGCACGAGGTAGATTGAAAAATGATGAGCGGTTCGCGTACGGCCGTTGAAACTCTCGCCTGGCTGATAGAAGATGCATTTCGAGGCGATCCCGATCAATCACTGCTAGCCAATCTTCGCGACCTGCGAGAAGAGGATTGGACGGCGCTTCCGGCAGGCGCAAACAGGTCGATCGCCGAAGTGCTCGAGCATGTGGGTTGGTGCAAGTGGATGTACGAGGATTATGCCTTTGGGCAAGCGTCCATGCGCGGCGACCAGCCGCCTCTGATTCCGGCAAATGGGGGACGTTCGCGCCCTCCACAAGAATTGCTGGCGTGGCTGACGGAAGGTCAGCAACGATGGCTTGCGTCCGTTCGTACACTGACTGATGATTCTGAGTTGGAACATGAGCGGCTAACGAATTGGGGTGAACGCCTACCAACCCGAGTGATCATCCGCATTATGATCGGCCATGATTTTTATCACGCGGGGGAGATCAATCACATTCGGGCGTTACTCCAAGGGACAGATCGTTGGCCTTATTGAAACATATAAGCTCGCTCATCCTACTTTATAATTAACCGATGAAAATCTACCCTGGACTGGCATTTCTTTTTACCCTCTTGCTTGCCGCCTGCCAGCCAAGTGTTAGCTCTTCAGTTGTAATTCTCGACAACGATAAATTGACCACCCTGCAAACAGAGGAGCGCGTTCCATCTGCATTGCTCCGCGAAGCCGGGATTACGCTTAACGCCCATGACAAAGTTCTAGTCAACGGCTTCCCTGCTCCTCTGGATCGACCCATTACGGATTACCCTATTGTTCTCCAAACGCGCCGTGCCATAACTTTGACACTGGTTACGCCTGAAGGACACCGACAAATCCCATCGGCTGCATTTACAATCGGGGAAGCACTTGCCGAAGCCTCTATCTGGTTACACGCAAGTGATGAAATCGATTTACCACTTGCCTCTGCCAATCGGAATTCTGCAACAGTTCATTTTTTTCCGTCCCATCCAATCACGATCGAAGCAGATGGACAGCAAGTGCAAATCCAATCCTCAGCAAAAACGGTTGGCGAATCCCTGGCTGAGGCCGGGATTCCGCTCATCGGCCTCGACTACAGCGTTCCGGCTGAGAAGGAGCCGCTCCCGTCCGATGGGCAAATCAAAGTCGTTCGAGTGAGTGAGTCCTTATTGCTTGCCCAAAGACCCATCCCTTTCGGCAGCGAGATTCAGGCATCTGCCGAAGTTCCCCTCGATCAAACGCAGATCCTCCAGCCCGGCGAAACGGGACTGAGCGTACAGCGTATCCGCATTCGCTACAAAGATGGGAACGAGGTCTCACGTGTCACTGAAAATGAAACCCTTGTGCGCCCACCTAAGACACGCGTTTTGGGTTATGGTACAAAAGTGGAGATCAAAACTGCGACCGTGGATGGCGTGCAAATCGAATATTGGCGCGCCGTGCAAATGTACGCCACATCCTATTCGCCTTGTAATTCTGGCGTATCCAATTGTGGCGCCCATACCGCTAGTGGCAAGGCTTTGCGCAAAGGAATGGTGGCGGTCAACCGGACTCTGTATTATTCAATGCAAGGGCAGCAACTTTTCATCCCCGGCTATGGCCACGCAACGATTGAAGACCTTTGCGGTGGATGTGTGGGCAAGCCGTGGATTGACTTGGCATACGGTGATCATGATTACCAATCTTGGCACTCGTGGGTTACGGTCTATTTTTTGACGCCAGTGCCTTCGAATATTATTTATGTCCTCGAATAATTTATGACTACGACTCAAAAAGTAATTCTGTCTTTTCTTTTGGTCGTGGCGGCAGCCTTGCTTTGTCTTGTCATCTGGCTGTATTCCGGCGCCTGGCAAAGACCGCTCGGACCTTCGCTACAGTTTTCAACAGCCAGACAGCTTCCTCTGCCCGCAACATGGACGCCCGATCCAAATGCGACAGGTACGCTGCCTTCTACGCCTGCATCTTTGTCCCCCACCCCGGTGGTGCCAACGCCCACTGCAAACCCTGTAGTCGGCGTTTGCGGCGCTCCGCCGGTGATGAACATTTTGGCAATTGGAACCGATGTACGTGGTGATAACTACAACTACGGTCTTGCCGATGTCATTCGGCTAGTGCGTGTGGATTCTGTTATCCCAAAGGTGACTGTGCTGGAATTTCCTCGCGACCTGTGGGTGGAGATCCCCGATATCTCCGATAACCTCAAGGGTCAGGATCATGAAAAGTTGAATCAGGCGTATCTCTATGGTAACCGGGGCTTCGGATACACGGATGACCCAGCCCAAGGTCCCGGTTTGCTTGCACGCACGCTGACCTTAAACTTCGGAACAATCATCGACCATTATGCGGCCGTGAACATGAGAACCTTTGTCAAGCTGGTCAACGCCGTCGGAGGTATTGACGTCAATTTGCCTAAGCCTGTCGATGGACGGACTGCCGATGATACCAACAAGCGCCTGTTGTTTACCGCCGGCACCCATCACCTAGATGGCACGCGGGCACTGACCCTGGCACGCATCCGCATTGAGGGAACTTTTGCCCGCGCCGATAATCAGAACCGCGTCTTATGCGCATTGCGCGACACACTGACCAGCCCGACCGTGGTGACCAAAATCCCGCAATTGATCCAATCCTTTCAAGGCGCCATCCAAACCGATTTGAGCCCGGCACAGATTGGTCAGCTAGCCTGCATCGGCACACAGATCCAGCCAGGCAATATTGTATTCGCCAGTTTCCCGCAGGAACTTTTCAGCCAGGCTCGACAGCTTGATCCGGTCTTCGGAAAGACAGTTTTTATTTGGGATGTGAATTTCGACATACTGCGTGATTACATCGCCCAATTTAATGACGGAACATGGCCTCTACGAAGCGGCACTCCCGAAAGCACCGCCAAGGAAGGAATCCCCTTCTGTCCATAAACGAATTCCCACCCATTGATATTGCCTTCCTGCTCAAAAAGTATGGTCTTCGTCCCCATAAAGGCTTGGGGCAAAACTTTTTGCAGGATCCCCTTGCGCTCGAAAAGATTGCTTCTGCAGCCAAGATTGAACCAACGGATACCGTGCTGGAAATCGGTCCCGGTTTGGGAAGTTTGACGCGCTATTTAGCAGCCTCTGCAAAAGAGGTTGTGGCAGTCGAGCTGGACCAGCACCTGCTTCCGCCATTAAGAGCGGTTCTTACGCCTTACACCAACGTCCGTTTGGTTCACGGCAATATTTTGGAGCTCAACCCGAATGAATTAGTCCACGAAAAAGATTACATCGTTGCCGCAAATATTCCATATTACATCACATCGGCCGTGATACGGCACCTGTTGGAAAGCCAAACGAAACCACGACGCATCGTACTGACGATTCAAAAAGAAGTGGCACAACGCATTTGTGAGAAACCAGGGGACATGAGCCTGCTGGCTCTCAGCGTGCAGGTGTACGGCAACCCGCATATCGCTGCCCATATTCCTGCCAGCGCCTTCTACCCGTCCCCGAATGTAGACTCGGCTGTGCTCGGGATCGAGATTTACCCTGCGCCATCGATTCCACCGGATTTGTTAGATAAATTTTTTAGATTGATCAAAGCTGGGTTCAGTCAAAAACGCAAGACATTACGCAATGCATTGTCATCCGGCTTGTCTATATCCACCACCAACGCCGCGGAGCTACTTACTCAGGCCGGGATCGATCCCATGCGCCGGGCGGAGACGTTGAGCATCGAGGAATGGAAACGATTGTGTGAAATTATATAAGACGTAGGGACGGGCGCCCTCATCAAGATGCTTCGCGAGCTGCCCGTCACTATGGTCATTTCTCTACATTTATTCCACGGGGTAATTTTTTCTTGCGTAGATCGCGATAATGGAACCGGACATCCCAGATACGCATGGCAGCTTCGAGCTGGATTTTCAAAGACATCTTGGATTTTCCCCAACGCCGATCCGCAAAATGAATGGGGACTTCTGAGATGCGCAGGCCCATCAAATAAGCGACGTATGCCATCTCCACGAGAAAGATGTATCCATTCGAGCGGATACGATCTAATGGCATGTGCTGCAATGCTTCGCGGCGCCACATGCGGAAGCCGGTTGTCATATCGTGTAACGGGGAATGGAGAATGGTCCGGGCGTAGAAATTGCCGAATGAGGATAGCGCTTTCCGCCAGGCGGGCCAGCGCTCATCGAGCGAGCCACCCTTGACATAACGGGAACCGATGACCACATCGTGAGAAGCAATCCGGCGCGCCATCTCTGGTAAAACGGCCGGATCGTGGGAAAAGTCCGCATCCATTTGAACAACAACGTTTGCCCCGAGTTCAAATGCTTTTTGGAACCCATCCATATAAGCTGAGCGCAGACCCAGTTTTCCAGAGCGATGTAGAACAGAAAAATTGTTGGGATGTTGTGTCGCGAGTTCGTCGGCAATCGCACCCGTACCATCCGGGCTGCCATCGTCAACGACCAGCACATTGATATCTAGTGGAAGCGAAAATAAAGCGGAGACCAGCTTCGGCAGGTTCTCCGCTTCGTTGTATGTAGGCAAAACGATAATCAGGCGCATTAACGTTTGCTCAATATTTCCTTCTTCAATTGATCCACGCTGGTGTAACGTCCGTACACAGAAGGAATTTCATTGATTTGGATCGCTAGCCGGTTGGGCTGTTTGGAGGCATTCTCGCGATCTTTGATCGGATAAAAATAATCGAGTGACTGCTCCAAGCGGGAACGGATGCGCTGCTGGAATGGAGGCAAGTTATTCGGCGGCACTACCACAACAAAATCCGTTGGGCTAATGTGACCAATAAAATCCTCGGGAGAGCCGGTCTCTTTGATCGTGTTTTGAATCATCACGCTGATCGCCCGCAGAACATCGTCGGAGGCGACAAATCCATAAGCGTCGCGGAACGCGTCCAGATGATTGATTGAGACGTGCAGCAACGCCCACCCGCTCTTATGGATTGCATCCGAAAGGCGCTCTTCGACAAGCGGTCCTTCCGGTAAGCCGCTGACCGGGTTGGTTAACGAGCCTTGAGTCACTCGCTTCAATGCATTACGAACGCGCAAGCGCAGCTCCTGTACATCGAACGGCTTGGTGATGTAATCATCCGCACCGACCTCGAAGCCCTGCAGGCGGTCGATTCGCTCGCGTTTTTCTGTTAGAAAAATAATCGGGATTTCGTTTGTACGGCGATCACTGCGTACACGCCGTGCCACTTCATAACCGTCGATATCGGGGAGGCGAATATCCAGGATGACCAGATCGGGTAGGACAGTTTGTGCGGCGCGCACACCGTCTTCGCCCCAGTTCACCGTAAATACTTCGTAGCCTTG
>DATHUN010000312.1:0-4254 GCA_035462205.1 Anaerolineales bacterium | reverse complement strand
ACCGCGTATCATTTTACAGGAAGCTTTCACGTATCCGGTCTCCAATCAGCTGGCGACCGCGATACCGGCAGTCGTGATCGCTCTTGGATTGGTGCTAACCTTCATCTGGGATACTGTACGGGACCTACGGCGCTTTTTCATTGTGGCTCTTGTGCTCGTGATCGCCGAATGGTTTGTATATAACAAGGTGAGCGAGTTATTCTTCTATCCAGCCTGGCTCAAACATCCATCCTTCAATGTATACATGCTCGCCCAGCAGTCCCTGCGCCTCTTGGTGACGCTGGTGATTATCGCTGCGCTGTTCATCCTCAAAAAACACCCGAGTTCATTTGTCCTCGTCAAAGGGGATGTAGATGCACCTGCGGCAGCGGTTCGGCCGCTGGGCATTAAAGCAGGGGAGCCGTGGAACAGGATCGGTCGCAACTTTGCAGTCATTCTCAGTTCTGGAACATTGGCATTTCTGATCCTCGCGGGTCGTCCTCCCCTGGACATCGTTATGCGTGCCTTGCCGTTTTTGCCTGCAGTTCTCCTCGCGGCTGCCTTGAACGCATTCAATGAAGAGATGACCTACAAAGCCTCGTTTTTATCCGTGCTCGAAAATGTAGTTGGGAAGCATCAAGCGCTGTGGTTGATGGCAGTGTATTTTGGTATTGGTCACTACTATGGCATTCCTTATGGTGTCATCGGCGTGCTCATGGCGGGATTTTTAGGCTGGTTCCTCGGCAAGTCCATGCTCGAAACGCGCGGACTTTGGTGGGCATGGTTTATCCACTTTTGGCAGGATGTGTTGATCTTTGCCTTTCTGGCAATTGGTTCGATCACGCCAGGCGGCAGTTAAATCAAAAAGGAGATTTCAATATGCGTTGGGATGAATTAACTAGTGACCTTTTTCCAGAAGCGGTCGAAAAAGCGGACGGCGTCTGCCTTTTGCCGTTATCCTGTGTCGAGCGACACGGACATCATCTGCCGCTGGCAACGGACATGTTCATTGGGCGCGAGGTTTGCAACCGCGCCGCAGCCCTGGAGCCTGCGATCGTTTTCCCGGATTATATCTTCACCCAAATCTTGGAAGCGCGGCATTATCCGGGTTGTATCGGCATCGAGCCAGAGTTAACCATTCGCCTGCTGGAAAACACATGCCGGGAGATCGCCCGCAATGGACTGAAGAAGATCGTGTTCGTCAATGCACATGGCGGCAACGACCACCTCATCCATTATTTTGCGCAGATCCAGCTGGCGAGTCCGCGCGATTATGTTGTCTATGTGGTCACGCCGGAGTTCAGCGCGGAAGATGATGCGATGATCAAGGCGCAATGGGAAACGACTGTCGACGGTCACGCGGGGGAGAAGGAGACCAGCGCGATTTTGGCGATCCGCCCCGACCTGGTGAGAACGGACGCCCTGCCGACAAATGGCGAGGGCATGCCGCTCAATCGACTCCGGGACTTGCTTGCCGCGGGTGTGGACGTCGGCATCTGGTGGTACGCCGATTACCCCTCTCACTATTGTGGCGATGGAATTCCAGCTACGGTGGAGAAAGGCAACAACTGGCTGAATGCACGGGCACGGGCCTTTGCTAAAGTTATCCGCGCGATTAAAGCTGATACTACCACCAAGCAACTCCAGGATGAGTTTTTCGAGAAAGTAAATCTAGAGTAATGGTAAAGAGACTGGCAGTCGCCAGTCTCTTTTCTGTCTTGACAAACTACCCTGAATTTGATAAAGTATATATATATTCAATATACCATAACTTTATCAAATGTCTGCTAAAATTTCTCAAACACGCAAGTATGATTCCTCTCGGCGCCAGGCACAGGCCCGCCAGACACGTCTTCAGATTGCCGAGGCTGCTCGTGCCCTTTTTCTGGAGCGAGGCTATGGGGGAACCAGTATCGAAGCAATCGCTGATAAAGCTGGCGTTGCCCCTGAAACCATTTATGCAAGCTTCAAAAACAAACGCAACGTTTTGTCTTTTGTATTTGATATTGCCATCGGCGGAGATGACGAAGACATCCGCTTGCTCGACCGCCCAGATCCACAGGCCGTATTGCAGGAGACCGATCAGCAGCGCCAATTGACAATGTTTGCTCACGATATCACCAAGATCCTGCATCGTGCCGCTCCTGTGTTTGAGATACTGCGTATTGCTGCGAAAACAGAACCGGAAATTGCCGAGCTTGTCCAGCGTCTTCTCCAGGAACGGTTGGCGAATATGAATATGGTCGCCAAAGCTGTAGCTGCGAACGGTCACTTGCGGGAAAACTTGAATCGAACGCGAGCCGCGGAAGTGATCTGGTCAATGACCAGCCCGGAACTCTATCTTTTGTTGACACGTGAGCTTCGCTGGACCGATGAGCAATACGCCCAATGGCTGGCGGATGCACTGATCCGGCTTGTGTTGCCATAATAGTTATGATCGTTAGGAATTCATGAAATAAAAAGTTTTAGACAAAAGGAGATAACAATGAGTCCAAAACCTGATCATTCGAAGACAACCATAGATGCACCTGTGCTGCTTGCGGCTGCCATCCTACTTACATTCCTGGTGCAGTGGCTCATACCACTTCCATTCCTCCCCAGTCTGGCAAGCCATATTTTTGGAGCTTTCTTGTTCATAGCAGGATTCGCTTTCGGCATGCCTGCCTTTCGCGGCATGCTTAATGCACGTACCTCACCCAATCCCCACCGCCCTACAACCGCTCTGGTCCGAGATGCTACCTATCGTATCACGCGCAATCCAATGTACTTAGGCATGTTGATCTCCTATGCCGGGTTGTTCATCTTCTTTCAAAATCCCTGGTTTATTTTGTTTCTTCCGTTCCTGATCTGGTTGTTCACGACGTGGGTGATCATTCCAGAGGAGAGATATCTCGAAGAAAAATTCGGCAAGGAATACCTGGATTTTAAGTCACGCGTTCGTCGCTGGATATAAATAAAACAGGTCGGCTCCTAAAAAGCCGACCTGTTTTTATTTCACAAGCAAATTTATCGCACCAGATTTCGCAACACGGTATGCAGGATTCCGCCATTGCGGTAGTAATTGACCTCCACATCCGTGTTCAACAATGCGGTGACCTTGAACTCCACAATAGAGTTATCAATTTTCTTCGCTCTAACGGTCAACACAGACTTCGGAGCCATGTTATCACTCAAGCCTTCAATGTCGTATATTTCATCGCCTTTCAGACCGAGGGATTCGGCATTTTGCCCTTCCATGAACCGCAAGGGTAAGATTCCCATGCCGACGAGATTCGAGCGGTGGATGCGTTCGAATGATTCGGCGATGACAGCTTTTACGCCCTGCAGCAGAGGTCCCTTTGCCGCCCAGTCGCGGCTGGAGCCGGTACCATATTCCTTACCAGCGATCACAATGGCGGGGATGCCCTTACTTTGATATTGCATCGCCGCTTCAAAGATGCTCATCTCCGTCCCTTCGGGGAAGTGCTTGGTGAGATTCCCTTCCTTAGGGGAAACCAACAGATTCTTCAAGCGGATATTCGCAAAGGTCCCGCGTGCCATTACCAGATCATTACCGCGGCGCGAACCGTACGAGTTGAAATCCTTAGGTTGGATGCCGAGACTCTGTAAATATTTTCCGGCGGGGGAATCGGCGGCGATGTTACCGGCAGGGGAGATATGATCCGTCGTGATCGAGTCGCCGAACATTCCCAGAACACGTGCCGAATGAATATCACTCACTCTAGGTACGTCCAAAGTCACATTTTGGAAGTAGGGCGGGTGATGGATGTAGGTCGAAGAATCACTCCACTCATAAATATCGCCGCCGGAAACTTCGATTGCTTTCCATGTTTCTGAGCCTTCGAAGACGCTGGCATATCGACTCGAGAACATGCTCATATTCAAACTGGAAGCGACGGTCTCGCTGATTTCCTGTTGTGTGGGCCAGATATCTCTGAGATAGACAGGCCCATCGTTGCCCTCGCCAAGCGGTTCCCTGTCGAGATCAATATCTACCGTTCCCGCAAGCGCATAGGCTACCACCAGCGGCGGCGACGCCAGGAAGTTTGCCTTCACGAGCGGATGTACACGACCTTCAAAGTTTCGATTGCCCGAAAGTACCGCGGCAGCCACCAGATCGCTACCGGTGACTGCCTTCGCAACTTCCCCTGGAAGGGGACCGGAATTGCCGATGCACGTAGTACATCCATAGGCGACGATATTGAAACCCAATTCCGCAAGCGGTTCGAGTAGATTCGCCTGACGAAGATATTCAGTCACTACGCGTGAGCCCGG
>DATHUN010000311.1:0-2224 GCA_035462205.1 Anaerolineales bacterium | reverse complement strand
CAGTAATTCTCCAACATGGCGCGCATGCCATCGCGCCCGCGTAAAGGTGAAGCCTGTCCTACATCTTCCCCCATGTAATCAGGAGCATAGAAGCCGATGACTTTTTCGATATCGTGAGAATTCCAGGCTTCATTGATTGTGTCGGCATATTTTGCAAGCTCATAAGTCATAGTTCCTCGTTCACAGATAACAGTGATAGTTAGAGTGTACGCTTTGGGACTGTTCATTTTCCAGTCCAAAAACTATTCATTTTCCAAATTCATGGAGATTTTTCTTCACCGGCTTCCCACTCTGCTTTTATTTCAGCGATTGCAAGATTGCGCGCAATTTCAAACATCCAGCTGGTGAAAGATCCGCGTTGCCGCGAATACGTGGCTGCGCATTGCCACACCTGCCAGAACGTTTCTTGCAGGATTTTTTCTGCTGCCATGCGCTCACCAAGAATCCGAAGTAAAAAGCCCAGAACCACTGCGGCATGTCGGTCATAAAGAATCTCAAGCGTGCGAGTATCCCTTTGAGCCACCCGGGCGATCAGCATTTCATCACTGAGCTGCATTGTTTTCACGGTTTATCAACAAAACTGCGGTTGCCATTTGACAACCGCAGTGTAGCAAGAGCTGCTATTCATTTTCCACTTCGAAAGCTACTCACTTTTTGTTCACTTTTCGCCGACCTCCTGTCGCCACAAAAATTCCGTCAGGCGTTGGATGCCGCTCGTCAGATGCCGGCGGTATGTGCTAAAGGGAAGGTCGAGCCGTTCGGCGGCCGCCTCCTGGGTGGCGGCGGGATGAAGATAGGTCTGGTCGAGGGCACGGAACAGCTTCTCATCCCGTGGATGGATACGCAGCGCATCCGCTGCCTCTCTGATCTTTGACTGTAGAATCTCAGTTTGTTGCTTGGAACCTTTGCCGGCCGCCTCTGAAACCAGCCTGGAATGTAAAAGCGGGTTCCCTGTTAATCCGTTCGGACGAGCAAAATCCTGAAGAGCCTGCTTGACAGCCTTCTTGAAGTCATCGCGGCTGAGGAAGATGACGGGTTCCGCGGATACGGGAGTGACCTGGCGCGTGCCTCCGATCTCTTTTTCTGCCAAACGCGCGATCCACGCAGCCGGAGACATCACGCGCCAATCATGCCCGTAAACGCCATAACGCTTGCCTTCGACTTCAAAATCAGCTTCTGGATAGCGGGTAAGTTCTGCATAGCCTAAGATAGCCGCCCAGAACTCGGGATCAGCACATGGGAAGAAAGTGAAGGCCAAGTTGGGAGTTGTCAGATATTGTTTGGCAACTTGAATGAAGATCAGACTCTGGATGGGTGAGATGCCCTGATATGTTTCCCTTGCCATCCAAAACCGAAATAAGATGGCAACTTCATTTTCATGGAGAGGGGTATGCTGGTTCAGAAACTTGCGTGTGTTCTCCACTGCCAGATCACGCCTCGAATCCTCGTCATTCAACAAGTGTAACGGCAGAGATAAAACGAAACCCAGGGGCGAGCCTTCTGTATCGCGCCAGACCGTCGTATTTTGCGCGTATTCTTTCAGCCAATGGGTTGCTAGATCGGCCGATTCTTGGCCTTCGTGCTGCGCCACCATTTGTTGCAGTGCTGGAATATCGCTTGTCTCCAAGGAATACGGAACCATGCTGCCTGTTGTTTGCCAGTCGAAGAATGAGCGTATGACCGCATTTTCACGATGCAAAAAAACGGTGTCAAGCATCAAGCGTTGTTGCGCCAAACCACTGGTCTGGTTCAGTCGGTCTGTGTAATATTTGCGGGCGCGGTTGTGAAGCTCCACATACCAATCCGGGTTACGCCAGCGCAGGTCAGTAGCCAGAGTTTCACGCGCCAAGTCATGAGGGAATATGCCTTCGGCGCTGGATTCCATAAACGACAATTCCCGTAGCCACTCGAACAAACTATGTACTCCCTCGGATGCTGTACCGGAAGCTGGGATTCCCAACATTTCTGCCAGCAGCGACTCGGTTGTGACGCGCACAAGTGCACAGGCTTCCAAAGCCGTGCGATGCGCAGGACCGGGGACCTGTTGTACGAAACGCTCCATCAACGTCTTGATCACATCCGGTGACTCTTCGGGATGCAAGCCAACTTGACCTCGCTGTGAAAAAACTTCCGCCACCAGCGATAACGCCAGAGGATGCCCGTGCGTGAACTCCAAGATTCCCTGCTGGTGATCAGAGGGGAGTCCACGTTTATTAAGGAAGGC
>DATHUN010000310.1:0-6541 GCA_035462205.1 Anaerolineales bacterium | reverse complement strand
TTTCTTAGAAGGGAGAAAGGACGCGTGAACGCGTCGTCAAAAAGGCGATCCATCGCATCGCGCAGAGTCACAACATCAGAAGTAGGTTGCCAACGAGTTAGGTTAGACATAGCAAATATCTCCTTTCAAAAGATATAGGGTTTTTTACAGCCCCATATATAAAATGGTTTTGTTAAAAAACCGTAGACGCTCTATAAAAATTTCACTGGAATTTTTGACTGGAACCTCCAATTTTCTCCGCATCCTGCTTCAACTTCCAAGGGGTTAGACTATCCGCCTTCGATCCAACCAAGCCGAATGTACACAGCCGCCATAATGAGTAGAATTCTCCTGCACGCCTCTCTTCTCATTGAGAGACAAGTTGTTTTTCCATCGTGAACGTGAGAGGGCTTTCGCTCACTTAAATTAAAATAACCGCCAGGGCGCACATTCCTGCCCTGGCGGTTACTTGTGTTTCAAAATATAGAACGATTATTGGGGATCGATGACCAGCTTAATAGCGGTCCGCACCTTGTCGTCAATGGTCACATCGGCGAACTCGGGGGTACAGGCAACGTCAATGCCGTCGAGCTTCAGGTAACCGGTAGCCAGCACAAGGGCTTTCATCGCCTGGTTGACTGCTCCGGCTCCGATGGCCTGGACTTCCGCGTGTTTGTGTTCGCGGATCACGCCGGCGATTGCTCCCGCAACTGCGGATGTGCGCGAGGTTGCGGAAACCTTGATCATGTTCGCGGCGGAATTGTGTGAATGCGGTACAGAGAATTTTGTGTCCATGGTATCTCCTAGTAATGTGGGTTCAAGTTGTAGGCTTAATGTACTTCAAGGAGAGCATAATGTATGTCAGGGATTTATGACTTTTATATGGGGACTTTCCCTAGTACGCGATAGCGGGTAACCAAAGACACCATTAAAGGCGAGAACCGCGGACGCCGACCGCGGTTCTCTTACCAAAAGGAGAAGAAGAGGAATCACCTGGTCCCAATTTAACACAATGACGCTAAACGTGCTTGACTCCATGCCTATGATTACCCAACGATTTCCCCGCACCGGAGAACCTTTAGGAGGTAGCCGGGCGTTTCCAGTTGATTTTTCCTAAAATCAATGCACTTAGCAGGATCACGATTGCGCCCCGATGGAAATTCCGCTTGCGCAATACGGGCATGTCACGAACCAGGAGACCATCAAATCCGGCGGAGTATTCACTTCCGCCGGATTCATAAAATCCATTCGGCAGTTGGGCATCTATGACAGCACGGGATGTAATTTTATTGTATAACAAATTCATGATTCGTTAGAACTTTTTTTTGGAGCCTCTGACGCTTCGATTAATTCCTTAGGGGTTCCAGCACCACAGGCAGGACAGGCATAGTTTTGTTCCGCCGGCACATAGGAACGACCACAATACGGACAATCGATGGAACGCGGTGCCACAGGCACTTCCACTTCTTTCACGACCTCCCGGGTCACCTCGCGGGTGCGGCCAGGTCCACCGAGGGTGATGATGGGACCAATCGGTGGAATACCAAATCCACCTCCGGAAGGAGAGGTTGGCGTTTGCGTTCGCATTCTCCCTCGCTGGGAGGATTTCTTATTCGACGAAGAAGATTCTGGCAGTTTTCCACCTGAGGCAAGCACCACAAACAAAACGGCGATAATCACCACAGCGGCAAATGTCAGAAAAACGATAATCGCCGTTAATCGCAGGGCACGCGGGATGTTGTAGAGCTCATAACCATAGCTAAACAGAAAAACTCCACCCACATAGAACGGAGCCAGTAAACCGATCAGAATCAATCCTGTCGGCTGTTCCAGGCGGTGCTGGATCCAGGTCAAATAAGCGACGAGAATGATCACTCCGAGGCAAGCGAGCGCGATGAACCCACCAGGGATCAGGATGTGCAATGGTTTACCAGGCAGAGATTCGTCCTGATCATAGGCGACTACTTCCTGGGTTTTGGCGCTGACTTGCCGAGCGCGATATTGGGAGTCGGGCATGAGAGATACCTTTCGTTTCGCCGTATAGAGCTAACTGCTATCTCGCTCTACAATACATCTACGCATTTACCAGGCAAATGCCTCAGGGGACTCCCCTTTGGGACCGGGCCAAATCTCGTTGAGCTTGTCCATTTGTTCCTGACCCAGCTTGATCTCAAGAGCGCGCAGACTCTCCGTCAGCTGATCCATCGTGCGCGGACCGATAATCGGCGCAGTGACCACTGGATTCGCGATCAGCCAAGCCAAGGCGACATCGGCCGGCTTCTCGCCAAGTTCCTCACAGAACTTTTCATATTGACTGATCTGCTCGCGATACTTTTCCATTTCCTTGGCAACACCCTCCTCGGCCCGCCGGCCACTTTGTTCTTTGCCCAAAGCGCCCGCTAACAACCCACTCGCCAGCGGACTCCAGGGAATGACCCCCAATCCGTAATCACGGCAGGCGGGGAGTACGTCCATCTCAGCCGTGCGCACTTTGAGATTATAGAGACATTGCTCGCTGACCAATCCAAAGAAATGACGGGACCTGGCGATCTCATTCGCTTTTGCGATATGCCAGCCCGCAAAATTGGATGAACCCACATACAGGATTTTTCCCTGCTGGACAAGCACTTCCATTGCCTGCCAAATTTCTTCCCAAGGTGTGAGGCGGTCAATGTGGTGCATCTGGTAAAGGTCGATATGATCGGTTTGCAAGCGCTTGAGCGATCCTTCTACTGCCTGGCGGATGTTGAATGCAGAAAGACGTGACTGGTTGGGCCATTCGCCCATGCGACCGAACACCTTTGTGGCGAGCACCGTTTTCTCCCGCCGTCCACTGCCCTGGGCAAACCAGCGACCGATGATCTGCTCGGTCCAGCCTTCTCCCATTTTCCAGCCATAGGTATTGGCTGTATCAAAAAAATTGATACCCAGCTCGTGGGCTTGATCCATGATGGCGAATGAATCCTCCTCGGTCGTTTTGGGACCGAAATTCATTGTGCCTAAACAAAGACGCGATACCTTCAGGCCGGTGCGACCCAATTGAGTATATTCCATATGTCCTCCAAAATAATTTGATTTCATCGCCCCGCATCCCGGCAGCGGGGTTGTGAGGAGCCGCGCCGGGGCGAGGAAGCAAGCTGCTATTGAATGGGAGACTCCCCACGATGAGATTTACTTATCAAACGGAATGTTGCTATATTGTGCACGCTTCGACTTCGCTATTGCTCAGCGCGAAATTCTAGTTGCTTAGATCTGTCACGGTCTCATCCATCTGCTTGAGAATCAATGGGACTTGTCCATCGGTTAGATCGGGATGACGGATGGTATCAAACATATCGCCGAACGCGTCCCCGAGCATGATGCGGACAACATGCCATGAGCCAAGCTGCGGAGGTAATTTGCCCTCCGGCAGCAGCTTAACCGCCTCTGCCCACTGCAGATGATCCGTTGTGTAATCGGCGAGCAGGCTCACAGTTGAGGTGCGGAGCGGGAAGAGGCCTGTGCTCTTGACCCAGTCTGCTTGCCTCTCGGGAGATAACATCCAGCGCATGAACAGCCACGAAGCGAGCTGGGTGACATCATCTGACGGAAACATCACGAATGAGGAACCGTAGATCACGAACGCCCTACCTTCGTCGCCGGGGAAAGGAATCACAGTCCATTCATCCTGGCTGCCGGAGGTAAAAAAGGCACGCGATTGGTCGGGGAGTTCCTCCAGGCTGGCAGTGGCAAAAAGAGCCTGGCGCATCGCAAAGCGGTCATAGACCGAGAGATCGGGAGAGGAGACCCAGGCGCAATTCTTTTGCTGTAAGACCTTCACAAACCGAAAGGCATTGATATTGGCGGGCGTCAGGAAGCGATAGCTTTGCTCTTCCTGAGCACTGCCGCCAAATGCCAATATCCAGGAAAGCGGCGTCATGGGGTTGGTATCGATCAGCCAACCGCCAAGGGCGTTGTTGTTCGGATCGCTATCCGCCGCGAGCGCTTTGTTCGCGGCACATGCCTGTTGCTCAAATTCGACAGAAGTCGCGGGCGGAGAGAGAAAACCAAGCTCCTGTGCCCACGTCCGATTGTAGAGCAGGAAACGAGCCGTGCGTTGCGCTGGGACGCCGAAGCGTTTTCCATCGACGTTATCTTCATCCCATATTGCAGGTGGAAAATCCAAAATATCAGCCGCGCTGAATCCGTAGAGCGGATCATTAACATAGACGTTCAGATCGACAACGTGATCGCCCCAACCGAAGGCATGCTCCGGGAGCGCGATCACAATGTTGGGATTGGTATTCTCTTCGAGTGCAGCAGTGGTCTGCGCAAATAATTCGGCAAAATTGGATTTCCCTTCGGCATGGACGACAATCCCCCACTCATTTTCAGTGTTGAACGTTGCGATCTGCGACTCAAATAGACCCGCCTGCGCTCCAAACCAAGGGTGCCAAACATTGACCTGCACACCACGCAGCGCCTCCTTATCGACCTGCAAACTGCTCACAGCCGGAAGAGGCGTACTCCGCTCCGCTGGCTTTTCCGTCGGGTCTGGAAGTGGCATAGACGTCGCTAAATTCGGAGTGACAGAATTTGTACAGGCCGAAATGATAAAAACAAAGAGTACAACTGCCAGCCAGAGTTTGCGCGAGAAGGTCATGCTAGTAGGTCACCATCGGGATGGGAGTGAAGATCAAAAAGAAGATAAAGAGAACGAAAAAACCCAGCGCACGGCGTTTGGGATCCAACTCGGTGATATCGTCGAGGGGCTGCGTGCGGACGTTGCCGAGCCAGAACAGGATGAACACCCACAACAACCAGCTTAGGTTGAATGAAGTCAGTGAGAGAGTCAAGAAGACAGGCAGGAAAATCAGCGCAATCAACACGCCGATGGCAATCGGGAAAATGCGGCGCGCCTTTTCACCGAAGAGACCATACGCCACGTGCCCGCCGTCAAGCGTGCCGACCGGGACGAGATTGAGCGCAGTCACGAGCAAGCCTGCCCAGCCTGCCAGCGCCACGGAATGGAGCTGCACGTCCAGCCCTCCGAAAGGAATCGGATGCCCGGTAAGAAAATAGCGGATCCAATAGGCGACAGGGGAAAGCCCTTGCATGCTGAGCGGCTCCGGCAGCAGTTTGTTGTACATAATATATTTGGCAAACAAATAGAACAGAGAATTCCCCTCCAGCATGCCGGTGGCTCCGGAAGCGGGACCTCCCACCGGTCCCAGATGTGACAGCCACAAGCCAAGGAATAACACAGGGACGGTAACGACTAAGCCCGCCAGTGGACCGGCAACACCCACATCGAACAGCACGCGTTTATTCTTTGGGATGCCGCGCATCATAATGAACGCACCCAGAGTCCCGAGCGGACTGAGGAAAGGCGCCGGGATAAAGTAGGGCAAGGTCGCCGGGACTTTGTAGTAGCGGCAAGCAATGTAGTGTCCCATTTCATGAGTGAACAGGATGCCAAGCATGGCAGCCGCAAAGGGCCAGCCTTCCCAAATATGTTCAAAAAGATACAACCAAGGAAACGAGCCATTTGCTGGCATAGCAGAGGAGGGAATATCCACGCCGGTCAGCATGACGCCCAGAACCGTGATAACGAACAGGACCACATTGATCCAAACTCGTGGCGCCCGCCCAGGAACAACGAGTGTAGGAACCAGCAGGATTGCGTGCTTATCCCGATCCTTTCGGAAGAGCGGCATCAGGCCATAGGGTCGCACAGCCTCCGCCAACTGATCGTAAGCAGCGACGGTATCTTCATTCATTAAATGACCACGGTAACGGGCGATCAAGTCCTTGCCATTACCCGCCGTGACATCTTCGATACGAAAGATCCGGGAAACATGATTGGTTAATACTTCTATTTCAGGAAAAGGCATTATTCACCTACAGAGAAGGACGATGGACCATTGCGATGGTCGATTGTCCATCATCTAGCATCAGAATTAGGCGAGAGTGGATGGGAGTCGAACCCACCGCGGCCCGCAACGCGACCCGCCACAGGTTTTGAAGACCAGGAAGCCCACCGGGACCTAACCACTCCCATGTGCAAGGATAATCGATGGGAGAAGCCTTTGCAAGCCGCATTCCTACTCTGTTTAAATCAAGAGGCTCTCTGCCGAGAGCCTTGATCATTTGACACACGAGCACCATGACCGAGGATGCATCCTCAGAGTAGAGAACTTCCTGGCTGGGTGCGCCAGAAATCTCCCTTCGCTCGCTGTAGCAATCTATAAAGTATTGTAATTTTGCTCTAATTCCGCAGCCTACGGTCGGGATTTAGAAGACTATCATTGCCCACCACGCGTAGATCAGCATCAACAGGGCAAACATGTACAGGCTGAGCCGCTCCCGGTCGCTTGCCTGCTGATAACTCACGCGCCAGTATTTGACAGTTCGCTTGAATTTTTCATTTATTCGTTTCATAATAGGCAACTTTTAAAAGGAATTTTTAGTCGTAAATTTTCTAACGAGGAAGAAGATAAAATGTCACCATCATGAAGTGGGGAAAATCCCACGATTCGATTAAAAAATAAGACTCCATTTCTGGAGTCTTGGTGTCAGGCTC
>DATHUN010000309.1:0-2574 GCA_035462205.1 Anaerolineales bacterium | reverse complement strand
TCTGGATATAGGCGGCGTTCTGCTCACAAACGGTTGGGACCACAACAGCCGGAGGCGTGCCGCGGAAACTTTTGGTCTGGATTACGAGGAGATGAGTGAACGCCATCACCTGACGTTTGACACGTACGAAGAAGGCAAACTCAGCTTGGATGATTATCTAAAACGGGTGGTCTTTTACCAGGAACGGGTGTTCTCGCCAGAAGAATTCAAGAAGTTCATGTATGCCCAGTCGAAATCCTATCCTGAGATGATCAAGCTGGTTCGTGGACTGAAGAGACAATACGGCCTACAGGTTGCCGCAGTCAGCAACGAAGGTCGAGAGCTTACGATGTATCGAATTCAGCAATTCGAATTGAGGACTTTTGTAGACTTTTTCGTTTCCTCCTGTTTTGTCCATTACCGCAAGCCGGATGAAGATATCTACCGTATTGCTCTCGATATTTCGCAAGCGCAGGCGGAACAAGTGGTCTATATTGATGATCGGGAAATATTTGTCCAGGTGGCACGGGAGTTGGGAATCACAGGCATCATCCATACCGACTACGATTCGACACAGAAGTGGCTGGAAGGGATGGGTCTGACCTTGTCCAACTGAGTTTCGTTCAATGATCCTGTCCTTAGAAGAGAAGCATTTACTCGGTGTGATGAGTTTTGGATATAGAGTTACGAAAGGAGATCCCTGATGCAGATTGGTATGATCGGATTGGGCCGTATGGGGGCTAATATGGCTCAACGCCTCATGAAAGATGGTCATGAATGCGTTGTCTTCGACATAAACGCAAAGGCGGTAGAAGATCTGGTGGCTCAAGGTGCAGTTGGAGCCGATTCGCTCGGCTATTTTGTTGCGCGGCTATCCAAACCGCGCGCCATTTGGCTTATGCTGCCAGCAGCCGTGGTGGATCCGGAGTTGGCAGCACTTGCCTCACTCCTCGAAGCAGGCGATATCATTATTGACGGAGGCAACTCCTTTTATCACGACGACATTCGGCGTGGGGCTGAGCTGAAGAAGAAGGGAATCCACTATGTGGACGTCGGAACCAGCGGCGGGATTGCCGGAGGCGAGCGCGGATATTGCCTGATGATCGGCGGTGAGCAGGAAATCGTCGATCACGTGAATCCAATCTTTGCCAGCCTTGCTCCTGGCGTTGCTAGCGCCGCGCGCACGTCGGGTCGCGAGAAACGCGGCGGCACCGCCGAACAGTGTTTCCTATACTGTGGACCGCAGGGTGCAGGCCATTTCGTCAAGATGGTTCATAACGGTATCGAGTATGGCATTATGGAGGCTTATGCCGAAGGTTTTAACATCCTACGGAACGCAAATGCTGGTAAGAGCTCGCGCGCAACCGATGCTGAAACAACACCACTAAGGTACCTGCAGTATTATCAGTATGATCTGGATTTGCCCGAGATCGCGGAAGTTTGGAGGCGCGGCAGCGTCATCCAGTCGTGGCTGCTGGACCTCACTGCCGTTGCTCTCCTCGATGACCCTGAGCTGAATGACTTTACAGGTCATGTTTCGGATTCTGGCGAGGGGCGCTGGACGATCGCGGCTGCTATTGATGAGGCGGTGCCGGTACCGGTCATCAGCGCGGCGCTTTTCGGACGTTTTGAGTCCCGCGGTGACGCCGACTACGCGGATCGGCTTCTCTCGGCACTGAGAAAGCAATTTGGCGGCCACGAAGAGAAGAAAGGATGAAAACATGACCAGAAATCACGAGCAAGCCATTCGGTCGGATGCGCTGGTGCTATTCGGTATAACAGGTGACCTTGCTCACAAAATGATCATCCCGGCGCTTTATGCAATGGTAAAGCGAGACGTTCTAACAGTCCCTGTCATTGGCGTTGCTCTCGAGAAGTGGAGTCTGGCGCAGTTACACGTGCGCGTGATAGACAGTGTCGAGCAGGCAGGGAAACTCGATGATCGCAAAGCACTTGGTCGACTTCTCTCTCTACTGAGTTATGTAAGCGGAGACTATACCGACCAAAGCACATTCATCGCCATCAAGGAGTCCCTGGTTAATGCCAGGCACCCAGCACACTATCTTGCCATCACACCTTCACTCTTTGAAACAGTGATCCAAGGATTGGGAACCGCGGGCTTGGCTGAGGACGCGCGGGTCATCGTCGAAAAACCATTCGGACGCGATCTTAACTCTGCGCGGGAACTCAACCGCGTTGCACATTCGGTATTCCCAGAAGACGCGATCTTCCGCATTGATCACTTTCTCGCAAAGGAAGCGATCATGAACATCCTCTATTTCCGTTTCGCTAATTCATTCCTGGAACCAATTTGGAATCGCAATTATGTGGCTAGTGTGCAGATTACCTTAGCAGAGGATTTCGGTGTGGGCAACCGGGGAGCTTTTTACGAATCTGCGGGCTGTTTGCGCGACGTCATTGAAAACCATCTCTTTCAACTTGTGGCTTTGCTCGCCATGGAGCCACCGACGTATCAGGGATTTGACGCTGTGCAGACAGAGAAGGTCAAGGTCTTCCGCGCCATGCGCCCATTACGACCCGATGATCTTGTCCGCGGCCAGTATGCAGGTTATCGTGATGAACGGGGCGTGGCAA
>DATHUN010000308.1:0-9537 GCA_035462205.1 Anaerolineales bacterium | reverse complement strand
TTGAAAACTCTTTGCTGTCCTTTCACACACTCGCGACAGCGGTAGCCGGTCGGGGTGCGGACGGCGCACTGCGCACAAATAGGACGATTGCAATTATTGCAGCGCAGCGATGTTTCTCGGTTGGGATGAACGTAGCAGTAGAGGGTTTCGGTTGTTTGCGTCATCTTGGCAGTCCTAAAGAGTTCTCATTCATATGCGCGGTCAAGTTGCGATAGAAATAGCCGGGATCGCCAAAACGGACAAACTGCGTGGTGACGTCCGCAGCGCGCACTGTGATGCGATCATCTTCCATCAGGGTAATGGATGGCTGGCCATCAATGCTGAGAACCGCATTCTCGCTGTTCACCAGAATGCTGACCGTGGAGCCTTCGGATAAGACAACCGCCCGATCCACGGAAAGGTGAGGCGCAATCGGGACTAGCAAAATATTCCGCAGTTCCGGGGGGAGAATAGGTCCACCTGCAGCGAGAGCATACGCCGTCGAGCCTGTCGCGGTGGAAGCGATTAGTCCATCGGCAACATAACTCGTCAAATGCCGCCCATCCACAGAAGCCGAGAGACGCACCGGGCGAAGAGTTCCACCACGCCCCACGACGACCTCATTCAATGCATCCCAGTTTCCAACGATTTCGCCAGCCCGAAAGTGCTCGGCATGCAGCATCATGCGCTCCTCGATCCAGGCTTCGCCGTTCAATAATTTGTCAAAGTACTCGCGCCATTCATCATGGTCCACCTGGATCAAAAATCCTAATTTTCCAAGGTTTACGCCTAGAATCGGGGTCCTGCTCGTGGCGCACAGATTCCCTGCTCGCAAAACACTTCCGTCACCGCCGGCCATGATCAACAGGTCAAACTCTCCGCGTCTGACATGCTTACGCAAATCTTCATCGTAGAGCGATCCATACGGCGCATTCAATCCTTTTTCCTTGAAGTACTTTGCCATGGCTTCCGCCTCCGCGAAGGCTTTTGGCATTCTAGGATAGGCAGTCACAACCGGTCGTGTCGGGAGGAATGTGTCGGACATGATAAATCAATTATAAGGTACAGAAGTACACAAGTAAACAAGTAGACGACGAAACAAGCCCCTGGGCAAACGGTTATCGCACTGTCTATGTGCTAAGAGGGTAAATTATACGAGACGCTGGTCACAGACCTTTCGAAAGCCACAGCGCACGCAGCGGGAAGCCTGCTCATGCGAGCGGGCGACCTCTCCCTTATGTTCATCGCGTTTCATCTCGGCGAGAATATCAAGCAGTTTTGACTCCAATTCCTGGGTGTAATCCACTGCAAAATCGCGGTTGTTGTAATGGATGATCCCGTACGGGGGACGTTTGCCGTATGTTTTCTCCACCAGCAGACAATAGGATGCCAGTTGATAGATATGTGAGTCATATGGCGCATCGGGTGCCCGTCCGCTCTTGACTTCGACCGGGATGATCTGTCCGTTTTGCTGAATGAGGTAGTCTGGTTTGCCTGTCAGCCCCAATGCCTGGTGAAAGAGCGGCTTCTCCAGCTTGCCCCAGGCACGCGTGTCGGTGTAGATGACGCGGCCGCCGGGGAGACCGGCAGCCTTGCGCTGGCGGTCGGATTGCCAGAAGAAGAGCACTGCCAGGAGAAAGATAACAAGGGCAAGGTAAAGCATCTGAGGTGCGTAATCCCAAGTTTAAAGGTTCAAATGATTTGTGAAGTGCAATAGGCGACGACGATCACAATTGCGATCATGAGCAGGATAAATCCCAAAATCCGGTTTATCGAAGACGCCATCACCTGCCTTCCGTGCTTCTGGTGAAGTTCCGTCCCAGCCGTGAGCTCTATCTTATTTTCTGATTCGATCCCCTGCTTTCGGTACCACCAGGCGCGGCGGCAATACAGGTAATTTCCGATGTCAGAGGAGCGGATGACAGGCATGTTTTCACCACTAGGTTGGATTGAAAAATAAAGTATAGCACAAATTTTCTAAAATTCAGGCGCTGCTATTGTCCGGTCAGGCACACGATGAAACAACGTTTTATTCTCGCTAAATCTTTTCGAGTAATCAGGCTGGGAAATATTAGGATACTACCTTTCGCTTTTATATGTTTACGGTTAATATAGCAGCCACGTCAAAGAGTCGACCGTAGTTGAGTTGAACTGTATATCCGCAGGTTTCAGAATGCCTTCGCCCGATTTTAGTAAACTTTCCCCCGAGCAGCACAATCTACTTGAACTCGCAAAGCAAAAAAATGGACTGGATGTCCTCCCCTTACAGGAGCTCAAGGGTGGACAAACGGGTGCTTTCCTCTACTTGGCAAGTGTGTCTTCAGCCGGGGATCCACGAAGGGTAGAACATTTTGTGATTAAGTTCGATCGTGTTAATCCAAAAGCAAAACCGAGTGAGATGGAACGACATCGGCTTGCCGTAAGCCAGGCCCCCTCGGAATTTAGTAAACAAAACATGCCGGTGTTAGCTTACGAATTTGAGCACGATGGCGCAGTTGCCCTCTTTTATACGCTGGCCGGTCAATCTCTTCAACGGTTTCGAACATTGGCGTCCAACGAGCGTCAACACCGGCTGGAAGTACTTTTTGCGGCGACAAACGATTTTGTGTTGAAAAAGTGGAATGCCGAGCCTACTTTTGAACGGGCGATGCATCCACAAAAATTGCTACAAACGTGGCTGGGTTATCGCCTTAAGCCTGACGGTCAAATTGGATCGTTCCTTAAAGATGGTTTCCGGATTGACCCGCACACGGAAGGATTTCTCATCCAAGGCGAAATCTTCCCCAATCCGTTGAGCTATGGTCTTAGTGTCGAACGATGGAAGCAAACCCGACCGATCGACGTGCTGACAGGTTTTCAGCATGGCGACCTGAACACTGGCAACATCCTGGCAAAGTTTGCCGAAGATTCAAATGATTTGGAAGGATATTTCCTGATCGATTTCGCGCTGTACAAAGACCAGATGCCGCTCCTGTATGACCAGTGCTATCTCGAAATATCCTATTTGATCCATGAATTGGGTCGGGCTCCTTTTGAGAAATGGGTATCTTTTGTCAGCTATTTCTCGCGCCGCGATCTGCCAAACCCGAAAGAAGTGCCTGTAGAGATGTCAGGGGCATGTGCAGTCATTACCGCGGGCAGAAAATCCTTTGAGCGATGGATTCATGAAGCCCATCCGAGCCTTTCGGATGATTTGTGGGGACAGTTTTGGCTGGCTGCAGTGGCGGCCGGTCTGAATTTCTGCAACAAGGCGGGGCTTTCCACCGAGGAAAGACTTGCAGGTCTGATCTACAGCGCCGTCCACTTGAAGCGATATTGTATTCAGTTTGGCGTTTCCCTTCCCTCGGATGTACGTCTGCTTTATGACGCTGACAAATGGAAAGAGCTCGCATCGATCAATACGTTGACGTCGGCTTTAAATAGCCCCAAAAATAATCTGCCGATTCAGCCTACGCCATTTATCGGCCGTCAGGCAGAGTTGACGGCCGTCAAAGACCTCCTGACGCGAGACTCGCAGGTGCGCCTGGTCACGTTAACAGGTCCTGGAGGCACAGGGAAAACCCGTTTGGCGCTTCAAACCGCGCAGGAATTGCTCAATCACTTCCCCGATGGGGTTTACTTTATCGATTTAGCGCCAATCCGTGAACCTGAGGGAGTTCTCGCCGTGATCGCTCGAACCATAGGGATTAGGGAAACGAGTGATCGCCCGCTGCTCGAGGCACTTAAAGGGTATTTGCGAACTCAAAACATGTTGTTGCTTCTCGATAACTTTGAGCAGGTCACAGCTGCGGCGCCCAGGGTGGGAGAGCTTCTCCAAGATTGTCCTCAATTGAAATTGCTGGTGACGAGCCGGGAGGCACTGCATCTTCGTGGAGAGCATATTCGTCCGGTCCCTCCGCTTTCCCTGCCTAGCGCCGATCACAGAGGATCGTCCGTCGAGCAATTGACTCAGTATGAGGCTGTACGGTTGTTTATCGAGCGGGTCCAAGCGGTAAAGCCAGACTTTCAAGTGACGAATGAGAATGCACCCGCGGTTGCCGAGATTTGTTTCCGGTTGGACGGCCTGCCGCTCGCGATTGAGCTGGCAGCCGCCCGGATCAAACTGTTTTCACCCCAAGCTCTGCTCGAGCGGGTGGGAAGTCGCTTGCAACTGCTTCGGGGTGGGGCGCGTGATCTGCCACTTCGACAGCAGACCTTGCGCGACACAATCGACTGGAGCTATGACTTATTAGATGCCGACGAACAACGGTTATTTGCGCTGCTCTCCGTCTTCGCTGGCTGCACTTTTCATGCAGTGGAGCGAGTTGTGAGCGATGTCGAATCATTGGATGGTGTGCAAATCGATGTTCTTGATGGTCTGGATTCCCTCATCGACAAAAGCCTGATTCGACAGACAGATCAAGGTCCTGGGGAGCCGCGCTTGGTAATGCTGGAAACGATCCGGGAATATGCTGCCGAACGACTGGAACAGAGTCCAGAGTTCAGCACCGTGGCACGCCGCGCGCATGCCAGCTATTTTGCCACGTTCATGCAGAATCAATGGAAACAGCTGACGGGTGAAGAGCGAGAGGCTGCACTCAAGGAAATTGAAGCCGATCTCGAGAACGTCCGAACTGCCTGGCGCTACTGGGTGGAAGAAAAGGATCTGGAACACCTCAGTAAGTTTGTGGACAGCCTGTGGCTACTGTATGATGTGCGAGGTTGGTACCATGCCACGGTCAGCCTCACCAATGATCTGCTCGACGTTCTCGCTGTCACACCTTCGACTCCAGAACTTATCGAGCAGGAAATTATCTTGCAAACCAATTTGGCTCGGGCGCTGACGGCGACGAAAGGATATACCGAAGAGGTGGAGCAAGCTTATGCCCGTGCTGTTGCACTTTGTGAAAGAGCAGGTGACATCCCTCAGTTGTTCCCTGTCCTGCGCGGATTCGCTGGTTTTTATATCCTGAGGATGGAATTCGGCAAAGCGCAACAACTTGGGGAACGCATCTTGAAGCTAGCGGAACACCTCAACGATGATGATATGAGGGTCGATGCGCAAACGATCCTCGGCTATAACGTGGCGTTTCAGGAAAATCCTCAAATGGGGATAGAGTACCTTGAAAAAGCAATTGCTTTATATGACCCGGGACGCCCACGCGTGCGACGTCTTGGATTGGGGGCGAATCCCGGGGTAATTAGCCTGACCGTTTCTGCTTTATTCCTTTGGATGCTGGGCTATCCCGACCAAGCGCGCACACGCGCTGCGGATTCAATCAAACTCGCCCAAAAGTTCAATCATCCTTATAGCATCGCTTACGCTCTATTCCACAACGGCTTGCTCAATTTGTGGTTGAAGAATTATGAGACGACCGAGGAGAATGGACAAAAAGTTCTCGAGCTTGCCCAGGAACATGGCTTTCACATTTGGAATGCCGTTGGCTTGTCTCTTCATGGCGCCGCATTGGTTGGCTTAGACTCGATGGAGCAGGGCCTGGCTGAGATTGAGCAGGGGATGAAAAGTTATCGCGCCCTTAAGACCCCTCCTGTCTTTTGGCCCCTTCTGCTGCATCTGTGTGCCGATGCATACGGCACCGCGTTAAAACCTGCGGAGGGATTGTCGCTGCTCAATGCCGCGATCGAAGCCGCCTCGCAAGGTGCGGGAAATACCATGAAGTCCGAGTTCCTCAGCCTGAGAGGTGAGCTTCTTCTGGCGATCTCTTCTCAAAATGCCGCAGAAGCAGAGTTTCTATATCAGGAAGCTATTAACAATGCCCAGGCCGTGCACGCCCCCTGGCTCGAGTTGAGGGCAGCGTTGAAATTGAGTCGCCTATGGCAGGAACAGGGTAAGAAGGAACAGGCTCAAAAATTGCTGAGCGACGCCTACACAAAAATAACGGAAGGCTTTTCCACCCATGATATGCTGGAAGCCAGTGCTCTTCTCGCCACTCTAGCGGAATGAAATCAGATCTCACCGCAATTGGGACCGGCGCGACCGCAGAGCTGAGTCTCCGCGTCAGCGTAGCCGCGCTCGTCAAAGTATTGTTCCAAAGCCCAGAAGATGGGCGGACAATGCTTGCGCTGGAGCGTATCGCCACATTACGGCAGAGTGGAGGCCGGCCCCAAGTCACTGTCATAGCCCAGCCCTTGGGTGGCGCAGTGCGACTGCTCGATCCTCTTGCATTGAAAAAGCGGATCGGCAATTTCCATTATGACAGTGAAGAATCTCGGGAAGAAGAGGACTTTCGCATCCAGATCCATCCGGCATCCTGGGAAGCGATCAAGGATATTTGCCGCAGGCACTTCGACGGAACCAGTACAGGGATTCTCGATTTCAGCCCCCAGCGGGAGTTAGCTGAGGAATTTGAGGACGCGCTTCGCATCAAGCTCCATTCGGACCAGTATCAATTTAATCAACAAGGGCTAGTGTTAGAAAATATAGCCACGGAAACTACGAATGTGCATGCTGAAAGAAATCCCACGGTCAGAGTTTACTTTGTCTTCGAGGCGTGGATATTCGATCGAGAGATCATCTCGATGATGCTCGCCAGCAGCCGGGCGTGTTCTGACAGCGATCTTGAGCAAGCAGCCTGGAAGGACGTCCAGCAGGGTGGCAAGGGAAGGGCAAACGCGATTTTGGTAAAAGAGTTGGATGATCTTATGAGCTTTTATCGCTCGATACCCGTCCTTCAACGCGGCGATCCAGTCCTTTTGGAGGGACATCGGCTCGATGAGACCGTGACCGCCCTTCTGGACGAATTAGATTCTCCTAAATATCGACGTTGAATCGGCAACCCACTACGGCTTATCTCAACAAATCCGTTCTGCATATCTAATCATCTTGAAATAACAAACAGTGCTTGTGCAATATTTCCCACCTCCATTGCGAAAACTTTCCTCGAAGAAAATTCCGAGCGGAAGATAATAACAGTGTAACATGCCATGCTGAGCGAAGCATGTCTCATGGAACAGCAAAGACTCTTCGGTTGCTGTAGCTCGCTCAGAGTGACATAGAAGTAAATCATGGAGGTGCGGGATGGCGGATGAACTGAGAATCAAATTTTGGGGCGTGCGCGGGAGTTATCCTGCACCCGGAGCAGGCACAGTGAAGTTTGGTGGGAATACTGCAAGCGTAGAGGTCCGGGCTGGTGAGAAGACGATCCTCCTCGACGCGGGGACGGGCATGATTCCCCTGGGACACGAATTAGTACGAACGAACCGCGCGAATACGATCCTTTTATTGTTTAGTCACCTGCATCATGATCATGCGCAAGGCTTTCCATTTTTTGTCCCGGCGTACTTACCAAACGTAAAGCTGCATATCTCTGGGCCGGATGGTACGCACGAGTCGTTAAAGAGTGTATTGGAACGTAACCAATCGTCGGAAACATTTCCCGTCAGTTTGCGAGAGATGGCTTCTACAAAGAATATACAATCGGTGCGCGAGTCACAGGTCATTATTTGGGACCAGGCGGGAATACAAGTAGCCGAGTCGAGCCCCGGCTTGGATCCTGATGCGGTTGTCGTTCGCATCCACAAATCGTATGCACATCCGGGTGGAGTTTATATCTATCGGATTACATGGCACGGCAAGTCGATTGTGTATGCGACGGATACCGAAGGTTACGTCGGTACGGATAAACGTCTGGTTGCATTTGCCAAGGAGGCAGATTTACTGATCCACGACGCCCAATATTCGGATGAGCATTACTGGGGACAATTGGCAGGATTCCCCTCGACACAGGGATACGGACACTCGACCGTAACCATGGCTTGTGAGGTGGCCGCCTCGGCGCGGGTACAAGAGTTGATCCTGTTCCATCACGACCCAAGCTACTCGGATGAAGTCATCTCCAGCATGGAAACATTCGCGAAGGAAAAGTTTGATAGGACTCAAGCCGCCTATGAAGGACAGGAGATCGTCTTGCGCACTGAAATCAAAATAACAGACAGGTTACAATCGCCAGATCTGAAATCGAGAGAAGTAAAATATGCGCACCATGACTCACCTTAACAACAACGACACTCGCAACTTGCTCGCGGATATTAGTCTATTTGCAGGCATGACGCCCACTCAACTCGATTGGGTTGCACAGCGCGCTCACCGCCGCGTGTTCGAAGCGGGACGCAATGTAATGACAATCGAGCAACCCGGTGAGGCGGTATATATCATCCTCTATGGGACAGTGAAAATCCATATCGAGCAGGTCGAGCGCGATGTCATTCTGTCGATTCTTGGTGCGGGTGATTTGCTCGGCGAAATGAGTCTAATTGATAGCGTCGGTCGCTCCGCCAGCGCGGTGACGTTGGAGAAGAGTCTGCTCCTGTGGATGGATAGGCTCACCTTCAATTACATGCTGGATAATTTCACACCGGTAGCGCGTAATTTGGTGAGGATTCTTTCTGCACGTGTACGCCTCTCTGATCAATTAATCCAGGCCCTGGCGACTCTGGATGTGAATGGGCGCGTGGCACGCCAACTACTGGCATTCGCCGAAAAGTATGGACACGAAAGGAATGGCGCAACGCAGATCCGCATTATACTGACGCAAAGCGACATTGCTGATTTGGTGGGTGCCTCGCGCAAGCGCGTCAACCAGACGATGGTGTTGTTTAAAGAACAGGGATTGATCGATACCGATACAGAGGGCAGAATCGCGCTTAAGAATAACGAAGGGTTGGCAAAGTTTTGTAAGTGATATGTCATTGCCCCGTCTACGTGCAGCGGGGATGCGATGGCGGTGCAGTACGCCCGAAGCATTCTCCCGACGATATGCGGATTGCTTCATCTCTACACTCCTCTTAACCCGCCATAATCAAGCGGGGTAATTACATCCCAAACGGTATAATCGCTCCATGAGCGAATATCATTTTTATCATCCCATCGAGGTCCGCTATGGGGATTTGGATCCGCAGGGACATCTCAACAACGCAAACTTTCTCACCTATTTTGAGCAGGCACGAATTCAATACTGGATCCAAATGGGCTTTTTTACAAAAGACCAGTCCTTCATGGAAATTGGCGTAATCGTAGCAGACGTTCACCTTACTTACCTGGCACCTGTCTATTTCGGACAAAATATCAAAGTTGGCGTTCGAGTGGCAAAACTGGGCAACAAGTCTATGACGTGGGAGCAAAACATCGTCGACGCAGATACCGGCAAAGAATTAGCCAAGGGAGAATTGGTCATTGTGGCTTACGATTACAAGGTCGGGAAGACGATTTCTATTCCCCAAGCATGGCGAGACAAGATCATTGAGTTTGAAGGTCTCACAGAAGAGCGTTAAGAGGATGTACTGTTCCCGTTGAACAATAGGAGAACAATGTCATTACCAGCGATCGATACAGACTATCTTGTTGACTTTCTCGTGAAGTTATTGAACGTCCCCTCGCCGACGGGATTTGCGGAACCGGCGATCGCTTTCGTGGAAAAGGAACTTTCTCAGTTTAGCCAATTACGATTGACACGCACGCGCAAAGGCGCGCTGGTCGCAAAGTGGGAAGTGGAAACTGATCTACCTCCCGTCGCTTTGACTGCCCATGTGGATACGCTTGGTGCGGTCGTAAAAGAGTTC
>DATHUN010000307.1:0-2499 GCA_035462205.1 Anaerolineales bacterium | reverse complement strand
AATATCCATGACGATATTCTTGCGCCCGACCGCGTTGCTCAATTCCGGGTAGTTCTTTGCCCACGATTCCACTTCATCATGGGGGAAGAGGGGTGCCAAGGCATTGACAACCGCCGTTTCGGTACCGACCTTTTTCAACGTGATCTGCACCTCGGTAGATTGCCCGCGCGGGCCGAACAAACCCTGCGCTTCGGTCAAGGAAATATAGGACGTTCCCTTTTCCATGGATGGAATGCCAATATCGTAAATCCCGATCACCGTCATGGTGCGCTGACGATTCTGTTTGTGGATATCGCTGCCGACCATGGTAATGCGGTCACCTACTTTAATCGAGAGGGAGTCGGCGAGTCCTTTGCCGATCAGGATCGAATCCTCATCGGTGGACTTGATGAAGCGTCCGTCCACAATGTGCTCGGCGATCAGGCTGACAGGCGCTTCCTTTTCCGCGTCGATGCCAATAATCGTCATCGGGAAGGCACCTTCGCGGTTGCTGACCAGCCCGCCCGTTTGGATGCGGCGCGAGGCGGCGATCACATTCGGCTGGGCCAACGCGGCTGTGACGACGGCCTGATCGTCGCTCAGAGGCAGAAGCGGGTTGCTGTCTACCTTTTCGCGGTATCCCGCGGCGTGGACCTGCACATTGCCTCCCAAGACGCGGACCGCGTTTCCGGCGATGGCATTGTTAAATCCATCCATCAAGCCATCGTAGAACATCATCAAAGCCAGCGATAGTCCCATGGCGAGGACAATGATGACCGTGCGCCGGCGATGCCGCCAGATGTTGCGCCATGCCAGGCGCAGATAGAGTAGCATAATGATTTCCTTTCTATGAACCGGATGTGAATTCCGATTCCGTTTTGCGTAATCCGTATTCCATCACGTAAAAAAGCTTGTCGATGGTTTCCTGCGTCTTGGGGGAGCGCATCCACTTAACCACATCTTTTTGCTTCATACCTTCGTTGAGCACATAGTTGGTAATCGCATTACTCCACGTTTCCATGACCATGACGGCCAATTTCACATCCACACTGGGATCTACTTCACCGCGCTCCATGGCAGCCCTGATCATTATGGTCAGCGCCTGGGTGGTCTTTTCACGATATTTGGCAAGATTCTTTCCGTAGTACAAACCTTCGCCAAGCAACACACGCCAGGCAGCCTGGATCGCACGCGGGTGGGCCAGACCGAACTCCATGCCTTTCTTGACCATCCAGCGGTAGTAATGGAAAACATCCATGTTCCGGTCGGGTGGATGCTGATCTCTGAAAAATTGGATTTCTTCCTGCTCGATCCAATCGAGCATATGCATGAAGACATCCTGCTTGTCTTCAAAATACTGGTAGAAGCTTCCTTTCGCAATGCCGCTGTTTTTCACGATCCGGTTGGTGGATGCGTTCTCCAGTCCATACTCGGCAAATTCCTCGATGGCGGCGTTCATGATCGTTTCGCGTTTTTCGGGGGGGAGGTTGAGAAAAGTTTGTTTGGGCATACAAATGTGACTTCCTGGTCATATGACCACGAGGTCACATTATAGGACTAATTTTGTCCAAGTCAATAGGATTATGAGTGACAAATGTCACTTCTTCAGCACTATGTCGCATTCTTTGCCCTGCGGCTGTTGGTCCACTCTTCGAGGAATAGAATCTACACCATAGCATTTTTCAGTATTCATCCTGTCCGCCAAAAGGCGACGATCATTATCCCATGCGCAAGTAATGCAAAGAGTGGCAGGATTTGTGTAGCACGCTGCGATCGCGGATCCAGAGTTTTGTGGGAGCTGTGCGCAGCGATGAAATAAGCGGGATTGTAACCACTTAAAAAACCAGCAACAGATTACAAGTCATCTTGCTTTTTTAGTATGCCTCACCTACAATGGAGATATGTGGGGAATTCAACGGTTCATAGATTCTATGTGAGAGTACTGGAGGAGGTGCCTCGCGTTCATCAAAACCGCACTTTGTAACCCTACCTGCTTAAGGTCGGTTTATAGAATTAATACTATGAGGAGAGTAGTATGAAAAAACAATGGCTTAACCTAGGTTTGATTTTGATTCTCATGACAGGTCTTAACACGCAAATTGCCCAGGCGGATCAGGGCGTGACCCATACCTTGATTCCCACTGGAAGCGATTATAGAGCAGATACACTGCAACGTTTTGCACTTGCTGCAGCCCAACGCGATACCAATGGCGTTGTAGAATTGTTGGTTCTGCCGATCACCTATGGAACAGATGCGTACAACATCACGAATGGGGAGCGTCAAAAGAATCTTGATTTAGCAGATAATCGTCGCGGTCAGATAGAGACAGCGTGTAATGCGGTGAAATCTTCGAGCCAGACCTGCCACGTTGTGCTGGCGCCGGTATTGATTCGGGATGATGCGTATTTGCAAAGTAACCTTGATCTCTTCCAGGTTGATGTCGATGGCATGTACATCCTTGGGGGCGACCAAACGATTGCTATGAAGGTTGTTGCGAACACTCCTTTTGAAGAGCGGAT
>DATHUN010000306.1:0-10694 GCA_035462205.1 Anaerolineales bacterium | reverse complement strand
CTCTCGAAATAGGATGCCGAGCGGCTCATATTGAACGTCACCATGCACTGGTATGCGTTCCAAATGTTAACCATACGGTTCGTATGCGGGTCTGGCGTCGATACTTGTAACTTGTCCAGCAGCATCGTCCAGTACTCGCGCAGTTCTTCGAAGGCGCGATCTGCATTTGCTGGTTGCAAATATTTTTCCAATGTCTGCTTGGTTGATTTCTTATTGATGATCTGTGAACCGGGCGGATCGAACTTGTCGTCTTTTGGATTCTCCTGATAACCAAGAATAAAAACTATTTGTTTCGGTTCCCCCGCTTTCAAATTAACCTTGACGTGGTGCGAGCCAATTGGCTGCCAACCGTGGGTGATCGAATTGCAAGACTCGCCGCCGTCCACAACGTTGGGTTCATTCCAGCCGCGATAGGGTCCGAGGAAGTCTTCACGTGCGGTGTCGAAGCCTGCCAGTTTTTCAGAACAGGCAAAGTAGGCGAAGTGGTCGCGGCGTTCGCGGTATTCGGTTTTGTGGTAGATCACTTCGTCGACAACTTCCACCTGTCCGATGGAGTAATTACGTTGGAAGTTGGTGGCGTCATCGTTCGCATCCCACAGGCAAAACTCGATGGCGGAGAATAAGCTCAGGTCGGCGTCAGAACCGCTCTCGTTGGTCAGCGTGACCTGCCAGATTTCGAGTGACTCGCCCAGCGGAACAAAATAACGGGTAGAAGATTTTATACCGTTTAACTTCGATGTAATAACGGTGTAACCCTGTCCGTGGCGGCACTCGTATTCTTCGAGCTTGAAGCGGGTAGGCATCCAGGAAGGTGACCAATACTTGCCGGTTCGGTTGTCGCGCAGGTAAAGATAACGTCCGCCGATGTCGAGCGGGGAGTTGTTGTAACGATAACGTGTCAGGCGGCGCAGACGCGCATCTTTATAGAACGAGTAGCCGCCAGCCGTATTTGAGATGAGACCGAAGTATTGCTCGCAGCCGAGATAATTGATCCACGGCAGAGGTGTGTCGGGGCGGGTGATCACATATTCTCGCTGCCTGTCGTCGAAGTAACCAAATTTCATCGATGCTTCCCATCTATATGGACGAGCAGTTGCCCGCCCATATAATTACTTGATTTCCGCCAAATCTTTCCCGACCTTTGCGAGCAATTCCTGCGAAACAAAATTTGGATGGTTCGATGCGATCTGGTCCAGAGTCATATCGGCAGCCATGCTCATATCTTCCATAAGCAGGAAGCCACCTGCGTATTTGCTTATGACGGCCCGGCTTTCCGGATGATCGAGCAGAGTTTTGATCGTCAGGCCGGTGTGGAAGCGGGACGTGCGTGGCTCCGGGGCGAGTGTCACCATCCCGCTCACACGAATATCGCGGCTGGAGGCGCCAACAAGAATTTCAAACTCTCCCGGCTCGACGCTCCATGCATCCATGACTGTATCGAAATACCAGAAAGCTTCGCGATCCAGAGTGAATGTGATGGTCTTGGTTTGTTTGGGTTGGAGCTCTATTTTCTCGAAGGCTTTGAGTTCCATTTCCGGGCGGGCGAACGTCGCTTTGACATCGCGCACATAGAGCTGCACGATTTCCTTCCCTACGACTCGGCCGGTATTGGTCACAGCCACTTGTACCTTGAGGGTTTGATCGGGCGTGATCGATTTCGCACTCAATTTCAAGTTGCTATATTTAAAAGTCGTGTACGAAAGCCCATGACCGAAGGGGAAGAGCGGCTCAAGTTTCTTCTTGTCATAGTACCGATAGCCGACGAAGATTCCCTCTCCATAGCGGACCCTTCCGTTTTCACCGGGATAATTGATGTAAGCAGGGTTGTCTTCGAGTCGAACCGGGAAGGTCGTCGGCAGCTTGCCCGAGGGATTCTCGTCTCCAAACAAAATATCCGCCAGGGCGTTCCCTTGTTCCTGGCTGTCGTACCAAAGCTGCAGCACCGCCGGAACTTGTTCGATCCACGGCATCTCCACCGGGGAACCAACATTCACAACCACGATCGTGTTCTTGTTGGCTTTGGCAACGCGTTCGATCAATTCGTTTTGCGCACCGGGCAGCTTCATGTCGACGCGGTCGGCGCCTTCGGTTTCCCATTCTCCGTTCAGGCTGGCGACCAGGATCACTACATCTGATCTCTTTGCGAGCTTGACAGCATCACCAATCATGTTTTTAGGTTGGGGCGGTTGATGCCCCAGCATGACAGAGCGCCAGCGCGGGTTGCCTTTCCAGTAATATTCCAACCTGATCGGGTAAGATTTTCCGGCTTTGAGCTTGATCTCCTTGGTGAGTTCCTGCCCCATGTCGGAGTCGTGGGAATGATCAATCAACAGCTTGCCATCGAAATACAATTTGCTCCAGCCCACGCCAGATAGACCAAACGTATGAACACCCGATTCCTTTGGCGTGAAAAATCCCTCCATGCGCACAGAGAAAGATTCCTGATTCGCGTTCGGAACGGATTTGTCAAACCAGCCATGCTGGACACGTGGCGTGACCTGCGAATAGACCGGTTCCCCAGAAAATTCGGTGCCATTGTAGATGTTCAAGCTCAGCCCGGTCTGCATGTCCGCGGTGGATAATGTTCCAGGGTCAGGAGCGGGGAGATTCTTGTAAATGTAACATCCCGGAGCGGTTTCCACTTTGATCTTGCCAGCGCGGTTTTTGATTCCTTCGAACGGCGACACGGCGTAATGCGGCGTGACCGACGAACTTCCTCCGCCTAAGATTTGTGCGGTAGCAGCATAGGGACCAATGACCGCGATGGATTTGACCTTCTTGAGGGGCAGAATCCCATCGTTCTTGAGTAGGACAATCGCTTCTTGTGCCGCTTCGCGAATAATCTTGCGGTGCTGAGGCTTATCTTCGCCGCGCTCTGCCTGGACCTCAGCCCGGTCAAAGAGATGTGCCTTTTCCAACACCCCGAGCAGACGGCGAACTTTGCCGTCAAGCGCCTCTTCGGTCAAAGGGCCATCGTCGAGAGCCCGCTTGACATGTTCCTCTGACATCCAGCGCGCCGCTCCGGGCATCTCCAGATCCAAACCTCCACTGGGTACATCCCTATCATAGGTGCCAAACCAGTCAGACATGACAATGCCGTCGAAGCCCCATTCCCCTTTGAGGATGTCGTTGAGGGTGTGATCGTTTTCGGAGGCATAGGTCCCGTTGACTCGATTGTAGGCTGACATCACTGCCCACGGTTTTGAGTTACGGATTGCGATGCGAAATGGCTCCAAGTAAATTTCACGCAGCGTACGCTCGTCTACTTCGGAGCTCATCGAAAAGCGCTCGAATTCCTGATCATTGGCAACGAAGTGCTTAATGCAGGCGCCCTTGCCTTTCTCCTGAATCCCTTTGATGTAAGCAGATGCAAGCATACCGCTCAGAAATGGATCCTCCGAATAACATTCAAAGTTTCGGCCGGCGATGGGTGTACGGTGGATGTTAACGGTGGGGGCAAGCAGGATGTGCGCGCCTTTCGCCTCGAGTTCATCTGCCAACACATTGCCGACCTTTTCTACAAGCGCCGGATTCCAGGTTGCGCCGAGGGCGATGCCGACCGGCGTTGCTACAGAAGGCGATGCCATGCTGCCCCAGGCACCGCGTGCGCCGTTCGGTCCATCCGTGGTTTTGAACTGCGGGATATTCAGCCGCGGCACGGGAACGCTACTCCACAAATCCGCTCCTGCGAGCATGGAAATTTTTTCTTCGATCGTCATCTGGGAGAGAAGATCATCAATATGGGACATCGGGAACTCCTGAAAGGATGAGTTTGGAAAGCAATAGTGCGTTATTCGTGATTGTTTGCTTCTAGAGATCGGCGAATGTGATGAGTCGAATGCCTTGTGCGTTGATTGCTTCTTTGATTGCCGGGTCAGTTAGAATTTCTAATTCTCTGGCACGCTGGAAGTTGTAAACGGATTCTTTCGCAAAGGCATCATCCACATAACCGGGGTGACACATAATCTCGCTGGTGCCATCGCTGACGCTGTTGATGACGTCTAGCAAGTTTTCTTTTGTCGCCGTTTCATCATAGAAGTCGACAAAGAATACATCCGGCTTACGTGGATTAAATTGTTCGACCAACGCAGGGACTTGTTTGTATGTTTCTTCCAATTCGGGCGATACAGAGGTGAATGGGAAACGGATGGCACAGCCATACTCCCTGGCCAGCTCCAACATTCCTTGAAAGAGAGCGGGGGAGAAATAAGACGAATGGTGGTGCGAATCGAGATGGGTGGGCTTCCGGCCCGCAGCCTGGATGAAGGCCTCAATTTGGGCACGCCATTCCTTTTTGACTTCATCCATCTGGAGGTTGGACAGATGCTCGATCAGCGGCGTGTATTTGAAGAAGTTGCCATCATCATCTACAATCGATGGCACCGATTCGGGCGCGGAGATCGGGCGGCCCATCGTCAGCACGAGGTGGACTCCCAAGCCGAGATTTGGCGTCTCTTTGCAGGCGACCGCGACGTCCGCGGCGGTGGTGGGAATGTTCATCATGCACGTTGTGGATGTCACAACGCCGCGCAGGTGCGCTTCGCGGATGCCGCGCGAAATATCCGGTGTGCGCCCGTAGTCGTCAGAGTTGATAATTAGTTGTTTCATCGTTTGTTCTTCCCGTCGTTGTTAGCCAATACCTTCCAAATATTGCCGGTAAAAGTCCAGCAAGAAGGGCATCGGGTTTTTGTAAAACTCGGCCGGATCCAGCTTGAACTTTGCATACTCCGGAATCGGTTTGATTTGCGGCTTGGTTGCTGCAAAATCTTGCATCACTTTTGCATGCGGCTTGAGAGAGCCATCCGGGCGGACCAAGCCAAAGAATCGTTCATGTTGCGAGTTATTACAAGGAGGTAAATCCCATAATTCCGGGACGTAATCTGCAAAGCACCAGAGCATGGCACCGGTCGCGCCGCTCTCCTGTAGCTTGGGAATGGTCAAGCTGATGAATTCCGCGAACTCTTCCTCCGAAGCCATGAATTGTTCGCGAGCACGGCCATTCGTTTCGGTCCAAGTCATAATATGAGACGGTTCTCCAGGCTGCGCGGTCGGACCGCCGAATTCTTCCATAAGAATCGGTTTGCCTGCCAACGCCGCGGTCAACGCGCAGGTGAAGGGCACAAAATCAGGATCGAGAGGCTTGCGCGCCCATTGCGTGTACATCGGGTATGAATGCATGACTGCCAGGTCGGTATGCTTGTAGACCTTGTCAATCCGTAAGCCATTGTCGCGGTGCAGACCGTCACCGTGCAAGCCAATCGTCACCGGGTGGACGGGATCAATACTTTTGATCAAATCCACCATTTGCTTGACCCATGCCGCGCCTTCATCGGAAGTAAGCGGCCATGCAAAGAGGTCCGGCTCGTTGGCGAGGTTCCAAAGCCAGATGCCTTTGTGGTCTTTCAATGTGCCAACCACAGTTTCCAGCAGCAGGCGCTCGGCTTGGATCGCCTGTTCATAATGGAACATGTTGTAGTAGCCCTGCGGCACAGGCTTGCCCGAGCTGACGATGTCGCGAATGAACTCATTACCGCCTTTGAACGGTAGTTCCCCGCCCAACAGCCAGCGCGGACTCCAATTCGGTCCGCTCATGTGACCGGTGAAAAAGGTGACATCCAATCCGAGATTGTTGTCCCCGGCGATATCGGCGACCTTGACCAGATTATCGATGGCTTCCCTGGAGACCGAGTCCGGCTCCGGTTGAAAGTCATCCCAGAGCAAGAAGATGCGCACAACGTTCAAGCCGATCTCGCGGATGATGCTGAATTCCTCCTGCACCTCGCCAGTATCGAAGTTGTTCCACCAATACATGGCTTTACGACGGGGCCAGTAGTTGACACCAAGTGTGAAATCTGTCATTCAAAAATCCTTTTTAGATCAGTCTGTGTGAAGCCGAAGGTTCTTCCCAAAGATTGAGATTCTTCGCTATGCTCAGAATGACGGAACTATTCTTTATGAACTGTTTGATAAATGGCGTTGACCAGCGAGAGTTCACCTGGCGCATCATGGTCGAGCGCCCAAAACATGACTCCACTTGCCTTTTCCATGGCGAGCCGCGTTTTTGCCTGCACGGTGGGAATGCCGTTGTAGACTTCTGTCAAGCCATAGTAGTCAAATTCATCTAGCTGAGCAGCCGCAGAGTCAGCCTGGACGAGCTTGGCAAATGACACACCCGCGACGGTGGAATCCCTGACATGGGAATAGAACGGAATGCCCATAACGATCTTATCTTGTGGCACGCCGCGCTCACTCCAATAGGCCAGTCCCTTTTCATATTGCTCCATCGTGCCGTGGTCGTGACCATCATACGTCATCACGTTAACGAAATCGAAGAGCGCAAACGAATCGGGATGAATTCCTAAGCCGTGATCATCGCCATAAGATACAACCGCCGTTGTCAGCAATTTGTCGGGCATGGCTGTTCGCAGCTCCTGGATGAGGGCGAGAAAATTCTCAGACGATTGTCCTGCATCTGGATATTCCCAATCGATGTCGGCTCCGTCGAGCTGAAACTGATCGACGAAGGCTTTCAGGTTCTGGACAAAAGCGGTCCGGGACTTCGGGTCGGCTGCCAGCGCCTCAAACTGTTTGTCCCAGCCCCAGCCGCCGACTGAGATCAATACCTTTACATTTTTTGCGTGACCCGTTTTCACGATCTGTGTCAACTTTCCTGCGGTCATCAGCGGATTGAAGGTGCCATCTTCCTGGGGCGTCAGAAACGCATAATTGATGTGCGTCAACTTGTCATACGGGATGATGGATTCGACAATGCCTTCCGTTGCGTAGGCAATAATTCGAAATGGAGTGGGAGGGGGAGTCGGAGTCATAGTCGGTTTGGGTGCATATGTTTCCGTCGGTACGGGAATGGGAGTAGCAGCAGGGGAGCAGGATGCCAGGAGAAGGACCAGCAGGCAGAGACTGGGAAAGAGACGGCGCATTTTATCCGAGAGTCAAATTGAGACGATAGGCAAGCGAATCCATTGCTTCTGTTAGCGCGGAGTCCAGATCCAGGGAGTGATCTTTCATCAACTGCTTTGCCACCAATCCCAGCTCGCCGCCGAACTGGTGCTCGATGCGGTGCCAGAGGGCAATCGGACGGTAGGAACGCCCCGTGGAAATCAGCTGGAGCATCACCGGACGCAGGGCGTGATCGGGCGGGAAGAGCTCGTCGAGAGCATCGGTGCGCGAGGGAAGGGTGTAACAGCTGTTGGCGAGGTCCATCATGATTTGTTTACGAGCCATGAACTCGGTCAGCTTGTAGGCGGCCTCCAGGCGATCGGGGTAGCCGTGTGTATGCCGCCAAATCACGAGGCTGCCACCACCCGACCACGGAATGCTCATCAGACTTGCCGCGCCGATGTGTTCAATGTTACGTGCTTTGTTTTGAACAGCCGAGTTGAGGGCGCGCGCATCGGTAATGACTGCGGATGCCTGACCCTCAATGAGCGCATTCATGCACTCGTCGGCGCCGAAGTACTCACTATCGGGAACATGTCGCAGCAACGTCAGGAATGATTTGAGACCCGCTAATGCCGCCGGGGAATTGAAGAGAACCTGTTTGCCGCGGTTATCCAAAATATGTCCGCCGGAGCTCCAGATCCAAGAGGACGCCATGTGAACGAAGTCGTTGAACGGATGCGGGACGACCGGCATCAGCCAGGCGTGCTCGGTCGCGTTCAATGCCTCGAGGCGATGCACGCTCTCTTCCAGCGCGGCGGGCGTGGCAAATGCTGTGACCGGGTTTAACCCGGCTTGTTGCAATAAATCTTTTCGATAGGCAACGATATATACGTAGGCACTCAAAGGAATACCATATACCTGCCGGTCATCTTCAGCGACGACGTTGGTCCACGTGGAATGTACAAACGATTGCTCACCACCGATCTTATTGACAATGTGATTTGGGATAGCGCGCAGGGAATTCATGGTCATCAAGCTGCTGACCCAGGTGGAACCGACATGCGAAATGTCTGCGCCCTGGCCCTGTGTGGCGATGCTGATCAATTGCGGCCAGGCGTTCCCCCATTCCATACGCTTGAGGCGCACATCTACGCCGGTTTCGCGTTTGAAATCTGACATCAAGCGCGAGACGGCCTCATAATCTGTCTCGGCATCAGGGATCAATGAAAATTCAATGGTTGTCATGCCTGCCTCACGGAGGGATTTCTGATCGGGGAAATAGTCGTTGCCATCATTTGACGAATCGACGCTGTTGCCTTTACCTGTGCCGCCTCCATGCCAAGGATGACGGCTCCTAGGACCGGCGGCACGTTTAGACGAACGAGTCTAGCCTGTGGAGCAAACCTTTGAATGGTCTCGCGCATCGGCTCAATAAGCATGGGTCCGCCTTCAAACATGCTTCCTGCCATGACGACATCAAAAGCCAAGTTCTCGAACTCCAATTGGCGGATGACCGCGTTCGCCATTTCGCCCAGCTCATATCCAGCCCACTCGACCAGTTGCCGCGCCACCGCATCTCCGGCTGCGGCGACACGAAATACGATCGGGGCAGCTTCGGCACCTACCTGATATTCATAGGTGGTGTACCCACGCATCAAATCTTCGAGGTCCTTTGCACCGACATGCTGGACGAGTGCATCAGCCAGCGCTGTGGCAGGTCCGCGTTTGCTCCACGAGTATCCGACGAGCTGCATGCCCCGGTGCAGAAGCTCTGAGGCGCCAGCGCCTTCGCCCATCAGCACACCATGGCCGGTCACGCGACCTTCTCGCTTGTGCTCGCGGTCCCAGCCCCGACAGTTGGAGCCGGTACCAGAAACGACCACAACTCCCCAGCCTTCAGCGGAACCGGCGACCAGTCCGATGACGGTATCGTTGACGAACTTATAGGGCACGTTCAGTCCAAGCTTATCGATCACAGCGGCTGTGGCATCATACTCAGATGCCCAATCGTATCCCGCCACGCCGAAGCCTGCACCCGCGATATCGGCTTTTGCCAGACCTGCCGAGCGCAACGCCTGCTCTAAACCTTGCTGCATGGAGTTGAACATGCCATCGTAACCAATCGATTCGTGATTGCCGGGTCCGCTTTCGCCAAAGCCGACGGCACGTCCCGTTTCATCTGCGATGAGCGTGTGTGTTTTAGTTGCGCCTAAGTCGGCGCCGAGGTAGTAGGGCATATTGATTGTCAAAAAAGGGGCAACCGATTGGGTCGCCCCTTTTGGGTCATTTCCAGAACTGAGGCAGGTGCTCTCGATGTGTTTCGAGCAGATCGTCGAGCACGGCCTGCACCTTGTCTGCTTTTGGTCCGATAGGATGAACCAGCAAAGCCTGATAGGCCGCCTCGCGGTCGCCATGAACGGCGGCTTCTACAGTCAATAACTCATACGCTTTGACCGCCGCGATCAAGCCAAAACAAGCAGCGGGCAGCGGCTCGGTAGGAAGAGGCGTGATGCCGCTCTTCTTCACGGTGGAGGGGATTTCCAGCACCCAATCAGCCGGCCATTCTTTGACCGCCCCATCATTTTTGATGTTCACAACGTGAGTCTCACCGAGATCATTGTAGTGAGCGTTCAGGAGTTGTGTGGCAACCGTCGAGTAGTATGCACCGCCGCGCTTCATCAGATCGGCGGGTGGTTCCTTAAGATTCGGATCGGCGTATTCACGCAGCAGGTCCTTCTCCACTTCGATGACCTCTTCGGCGCGGGAAGGGGGCCACTTTTCCTGCGATTTCAATTTCTTATCCGTGTGATAGAAATATTGCAGGTAATAGTTGGGCATCATGCGCAGCACTTCGATCGTGCGCGGGTCCCATTCGGGATGCTCTTCTTTTTTAAGATCGGAAATAAATCCTTGAATCACCTGGGGCCAAACATCTTCGCCTTCCACCGTAAAACCACGGTGCCAGGAAAGATGGTTCAAGCCCAGAGTTTTCAGCTCCGTGTGATTAGGATCAATCTTCTTGCCGGTTGCTTTTTCCAGCCCTTCGACGATGTGCATCTTGGTCGTGATGGGAACATTGCACACACCCACCGCCGGAACATCGGCTGCATACTTGCTCAATGCCTGGGTCACCAACCCTGCTGGGTTGGTGAAGTTTACAAGCAACGCGCCCGGGGCCGATAGCTCGCGCATATCGGATGCGATCTGGAGAACGACGGGAATGGTCCGCATGGCTTTAGCCATCCCGCCGACGCCAGTCGTCTCTTGACCGATCAGTCCATGGCGCAGACCGAGATACTCGTCCTTGCGACGGGCTTCCATCTGACCGACGCGCAGCTGCGTGGTCACGTAGGATGCGTCTTTGACCGCCTCGCGTTGATTCGTGGTAAGCACCACTTTGAATGGAGAGCCTTTTGCCTCCACCATCCGTTGCGCGAATCCACCGACGACTTTGAGACGCTCTTCGTCAATATCCATCAACCAGAGTTCATCAATGGGAAATTGATCGACGCGGGAGAGAAAGCCATTGACTAATTCGGGTGTATAGGTCGAGCCACCTCCGATGACCGCTACTTTGAGCATATTACTTTTCCACACCAGTCACGACGATGCCTTGCACAAAGAAACGCTGAGCCACGGCAAATAAAATCAGAGGTAGAATAATTGCCATTAACGCGCCGGCTTGAACGAGCTGTGGGCGTTGTCCATAAATCCCATTGAATGTTGTGAGCGCTATAGAAATAGGCCATTTATCACGAGCTGTGGAGAGATAAATGAGTGGACCGAAGTAATCA
>DATHUN010000305.1:0-2489 GCA_035462205.1 Anaerolineales bacterium | reverse complement strand
ACTGTTCCCTCGGGGATTGCCTGGGTCGTCCGGGGAACGTAGACCGGCTTGGCAGGATACATGACCGAATTGTCCGTCCCACCAGCCCGCCACCACACCAGATTGAGCGGTGGATACCAATAGGATCCCGGCACATCGGTTGCCGGGGCGTCCGTCTCATCCAGATTCACATAGTGGGTTTCTTCGAAATCCTCGAATTCATCCCAGTTCTGTTTTGGATTCAGCAATGTGATCGCATCTTGGATATCCTGATTGAGCATGTCCATGGCGACCACTTTATCAGTCTTGAATAGTCCGCCCTTCGATATTACTAGGTGAGTTACTTCCTTGGTTTCGGGATCAATGACCACACGGTCGAGTGTCCCGAGTTTTTCACCTTCGGAACTATAAACATCAGCACCTTTTGTTAAACGCATGGCAATCGCCTCCTTCCTTGCATCTCTAATCTCCTTCGCTCGCGAATTAGAGTGAAGATCGGTGTGGAACGGTTATTCGCGAATCGTATCCTTGACTTCCTGCGATCTCCGTTGCAGGAGGTCTTTCTGCTCGTCCACCGTGCTGCGGGCGATTTCCCGCAGGCGCTCAAGGCGGTCGCGGGTCTCGCGGTTCATCGCTTCCATGCGGAGCTGGGCATCTTCAATCGTGGCCAGGACGTTTTCCTGTGCATCACGGATGGATTGCATGACGCGGTCCGCCGTTTCCTGGCTTTCGCTCATCAGGAACTCGCGCGTCTTTCGTCCCGATTGCGGCGCATACAACAGTGCCAGGGTTCCTCCGACCAGCCCGCCAATGAGGAAGGCAGTTAAGCTGGAGCCCAGGCGATTTGTGGAATAGTCTGTATCTCGCATTTTCTTATCTCCATTCTGGTTATCGAATCAAATTGTCACGTTGTGACACTCACAAAACTATGTCGTTACATATATAGCGGATATACGCTTGGAACCAAGCGGAATACCGCTCTATAATTCTTTACGGATTTATGGTTGGGTTGTTATAGTCAAATTCACCAGAGCGAAGGCTTATTCTCTTATGCAAACAGCAAAACAATTGAAGACGTACGTAGTTCAAAATCCGGTCTCCGGTCTGTCGGATGCGCCGACGATCCGCGACAAAATCAGCCAGGTGATGGACGAAAATCAAATCCCTTTTGAGATCTATGAAACAACAGGGAAGGAAGATCTCTATGAGGTCGTCAAAGCGGCGACCGGACGGGGCTTTGAGCGTTTCGTGGCGGTGGGAGGCGACGGTACCATCTCGGGCGTCGCCAGCGGACTCATCAATACCAAGATTCCACTGGTCATCATTCCAACTGGCACGGTCAACGCATTGGCGCGTGAGCTGCAAATTCCCTTTACGCTGGATGAAGCGGTCCGCTGGTGGGTGGAAGAGAGTGCTCGCAGCAAGTTTATCGACGTAATCGAGGCGCGCGAGCGTTATTACCTACTGAACGTGAGTGCCGGGGCGGCGGCAAAGATCATGAAGGAGGCCAGGCGCGAGGATATCCACCGCTTTGGAGCGGTGGTGTATTTGTGGAATGCATTGAAGCGGTTTTTCGATGTGCCGACCAACCGCTTCCGGCTCCTCGTGGATGGCAAGCCGGTCAGCTTCCGCGCCTCCGAGGTGATGATCGCCAACAGCGGCGTCCTAATGGGGCTGCGTGCCCTACAGTTGGACCCGGAAGCCAGCCTAGACAGTGGCAAACTAACAATCTGTCATGCGCAGATGAAAACCATGCTGGACTACGTGAAGATTGGATTCAAAATGCTGACCACTCCTCCCGAGGTAACTCCACCCGAAGTGGACTGCATTGATGCGAGGCGCGAGATTATTATTCAATCCAACCGTCCTATCCCGGTGCAGGGCGACGGTGAGCAGATCGGGTACACACCTGTCACCGTAAAATTAATTCCTCATGGCCTCCATCTCGTCTTGCCACGCTGGAATCAACAGAAATAATCCGCACATCTTTGCGCAACAGCAAACATGCCCTGGCGTACTGAGCCAGGGCATGTTTTTATTTCATACAACAGTGTCTCATTCGCCCCATGGGCACCTGCAGACACTGCAGGCCCGGTGTCAGGGCCTCGATCGAGACAATTTGCAAACAGATCGTGGAGCGTAACCTTTTTTGACCTGACCCTGCCACCTGTATTAAATTCGGAGGAAAGTTATCCGCAAATAGAATGACTTTGCTCACTCTGTTAAGATTCTGAAAAGTCGTTTAATTAAGCCGGACACTAGGCATGAACTAGCCGTAACCCAAAGCATCCTGGATATCTCCCTGCGGCACGCCGAGGAAGCAAACGCGGCAAAGGTCACGGATATCAATTTGGTGATCGGACAGTTTTCATCGATTATCGATGACTCCGTCCAGTTCTATTGGGATATCGTCGCCAATGAAACGATTGCCCAGGGTGCCACCTTGCATTTCCGACGTATCCCCGGTGAAATGACCTGCGGGAGCTGCGGACATGTGTTTCGTCCCAGCG
>DATHUN010000304.1:0-1736 GCA_035462205.1 Anaerolineales bacterium | reverse complement strand
GATTGACCATCCGGCGCAAAACTCATTCGCCCGCCGCACTTAGGGCACATGAACCGTTCGGCGGTGGCAGCATGTAGGCCCGCAGGAGCAACTGGTAATTTATCAGGGTTGATAAGCTCGTCTGCTTTGAGTTTGCCGTCCAGGATTGCCAGCGACCTGCGCGCCCGTGCGTGTCGCAGATCGTTTGCAAGACAATTTTCAAGCGCCTTGCGTTTCTCCAGCCTGTCATCCAGCACTTCGCTCATCCAGAACCAGGCTTCCGCCAGCACCTCGTGGTCATTGCTGATGTACACGGCTCGGTCCAAATAACGACGCGCGCTTTCGCGGTTGCCTGTTTTTGCATCAATAATTCCGCTTCGTAGTAGCTCCTTGCCGTAGTCACTAAACATAGGGTCTCCAATGCACTTCGATTCGAGGCACTCAGCGCGAGTAGCCTCTTACAATTGCATCCGTCATCTTCGCAACTCTTGCCATTTCCTTTACGTCATGCACGCGAATAATATCTGCCCCGCGTGTGATTCCCACGGCGACTGTCGCGGCGGTACCCTCCACCCGTTGGTCGGCGGGCAGGTCAAGTGTAAAGCCGATAAATGATTTTCGGGATGGGCCCAAGAGTACAGGATATCCCAAGGCGCGGATCTCGTCGAGGCGGTTGATCAGCTCAAGGTTATGCTCACGGGTCTTTCCGAAGCCGACACCGGGATCTAGAATAATGCGCGCTTCCTCGATCCCAGCCTTTACCGCCAACTCTACACTGACGAGCAGTTCACGTTTTACATCTTCCATCAAATCCTCATACGTAGATCCGATATAGGCGTTGCCTAACTGCTGACGGACTTCCACACTGGCGGGATTGCTGCGGTTGTGCATCAAAATGACTGGGACGCGAAATGCCGCGACAACGGAGGCAAGCTCAGGATCCGCTCGGAGCGCCCACACATCATTGAGAATATGCGCGCCCACTTGGAAAGCCGCTTCCGCAACTTTCGCTTTATACGTATCGATTGAAATTAACGTATCGGGAAATTCTTTGGCGATTGCTTCAATAACAGGGATCACGCGCTCCAGCTCATCCTCCACATTCACAGGCTGCGAGCCGGGCCGTGTGGATTCTCCGCCCACATCGAGGATGTCTGCCCCGTTGGTGAGAAAATCTTTTGCTTGTTCAACTGCCAATTGAACTGCATCGCCTCTGGCAATAATCCCATCCCCCGAAAACGAATCAGGCGTGACGTTGAGGATTCCCATTACATACGTGCGGGAGCCCCAGTTGAAGATATGATTGCCGATTTGCAATGATTCTGACTTCAATATCACCTATTTACGTGTGTACTTGTTTACTTTTCCACAGCCGCGCTTCGATTGCGAAGCACTCGGCGCGAGGAAGATTACGGTATCTGATCCAGTGGACGGGCGAGCCAGGCTTCGGCTTCGTTAATATCGGTAAATAACTTCATGGCAGAGGCAGTCCCGGGCAGAGCCAGCGCGGCGACTTCGCGGATCGCGCCGGCCACCTTCTCATCCGCAACGACAACGGCCACCCTGATATTCCGCGCGGACGGATCACTGTTCGCTTCCACCGCCATGCGGATCGCTTTTTCAGGAATCTCCTGGACTGCACGCAGATCGTAAAGATTCCTCGTGCGCCGGTCGACACCCAGCAAATGTTCCATCGCAAACTCGCGCCAATCGTTGATGGTTGCATCGGATAGATCTGTAAAGGTCAAGGTCATACC
>DATHUN010000303.1:0-4315 GCA_035462205.1 Anaerolineales bacterium | reverse complement strand
TTGCAAACCATCCAGCGTATTAATAATCAAGGTATCCTCATTATACGCCGGCACAATAATAGATACTTCAGGGCTTGTCATGCTGATGCAATCCTCAATCAGGGTTTCCGTAAATCAAAAATCTTATATCCGTCACCCTCTGCAAAAACAGGAAAGCTTTGTAAACGCGCTTTGAGTTGCGGCTGGTTGTTCAACTCATCAAAATCGGTGACAAGAAAAAACTCTTTCTTCGAAGAATAATCCGCAAAGAATTCATCAAAAGAGAATTTGCCATTGCGAAGATTCTTCGCCGCGAGGTCGCCGGTATAAGGCCAAGTGGGCACATTCCTTCTTCCCCAATATTCAAGTCTGGCTCCATAATCCTGAATTAAAGCAATCACGCTTTTATCTTGGATCGCTTGTCCGATTTGAGCCCACATGACAGCTTGAGGACGATAGTCCACAGCTTTCATTTGATTGCGGACGTTCCAGATCACCATGAACATTCCAACGATCAGGATGAGATAAGCTATGGTTCGCTGAGCGCCCTGGACAGTTGCTTCCGTCAAACGAGCAAAGAACCACTCCCCCAGAGGACTCAGCGACACGGCCACCATAGGGATGAACGGCAACTGGTAATAATCGTGTGTTGCAGAATGATAGTCAAAAAAGAGACTATAAAGGAGATATCCGCCCCATAATCCAAACATAAAAGTTCTCAAACGTTTATCCGTGGTGACGAAGAAGCCCAATAAAGCAAGCATCACGAAAATGCCACCGGCTGCTTTATCTACTTTGGTCATCCATCCTAAATAATTTAATGGACTCAATAACAGCGATGGAACAAAGCGTCCGCTAAATTGACTGCCGAGTCCGCCTTCGATGAAGAGACCATAAATCAGGTAAAGCATGCCAGGCAATGCGCCCAGGATGGCGATTGCCCAAACCTGTCCATTGCGCAGAACATCGCGCCACGCATAACGGGACGGAGCGAGTCCCAGCGCGGCGCCGATCACAAAAAAGACAGCCGAGAGTTTAATAAAAATCGCCAGCCCGCCGATCAGTCCCGCAAGGAGTGCATTGAGCCAGGAGGGGAATCGTACCCAACGAGAAAATAACCACCAAAAGGCAAGAATCAAGGTCACCATCAAGGGGTCAGGCTGGAAGCTTCGGCTGGCAATGATGGCATAGGGGAAAAATAAATAGTAAGCAGTGGAAAAAATTGCGCCGTCAAACGAGACAAGGTCATGCACGACCAGAAAAAGAAATACACCCCCAATCAGCCAGAACAGTGACGAATAGATGCGCGCGATCCACAGTTTTTCCCCTGTGAAGCGATACGTGAACGCAACCACACGTTCGAAGATCACTGGTTCCACTTGCGCCTTGAGCTTTGCCTGGCGGATCCCCATCTCCAATTCCTCCGTGGAAATGCCATCCGGCTGGGTTTGAAAATAGAGTGCCCGGGCTTTGATCGCAGAAAGCAATTGGCGGGTTGGATGGAAATCGAGGGGAAGGTCGGTCAGGTCATAAAGACGAATTGCTAAGGCAACACTGAAAAGAATAAAGAGCGCGACGACACGAATCGGACGCGATGAAAAGAAAGATGTCTGCGACATAAGCTTGAGAATTGTATCAGATTAGGATTTTTGCTTATTGCTGGCGTATTTACGTTGGCGAGCCTGCAAAATCCATTCCCTTAATGTACTTAAACCGATGATTTCCAAGATTGCGGAAATAAAAATATTCAAACGCTGCAGTGCAGTGGGTGGATGAAGAAACAGTGCCTGAAACCAGGCACGTAACGCCGCACGGGACTGCCCTGCGTCGAGCCGGTAACGCGCGTTCACACGTAGGGCGGAGGCGCGAGCGCGTTTTTCGATCTTGGCAAACGCTTGGGATAGATCGGGCTCACCCTTCATCCAATCCAAGATACGGAATGCTTCTAATCCAAATTCCACCGGCTTGAGCCGGTTCTTTGCCTGGGGATGATAGCGGGCTGCAGCCCACGTTTGAGGCACATACAAGATTTTGGCTTGTTGGGCAATTCGAATCCAGAGGTGGTGATCGAGCATAAAATGCAGGTTGGACTCTAATCCGCCTACTTTTTCATACACCTCGCGTCGGAAGAATACCGCAGGCTGGCCGATAATTTGAAAACACAATAAATCTTCCAGAGAGTACTGCTTGTATCTCAACACGTTGGTAGTTGCCCCATTTTGATCCACCGCGAGCATATCGCCATAAACCATCGCTACATCAGGATTCTGTTCAAAGATTTTTACGGCAGACGAAATCGCATGCGGCAAATAATAATCATCGGAATTGATCCAGCCGAGTATCTCTCCCTTTGCCCGTGCAATTCCCTTGTTGATTGCTTGCCCTTGTCCCTGATCTTTTTCACTCACCCACCATGCCAGCTGATCCGAATATCTCTTGATAATATCCACACTCGCATCAGTCGATGCACCGTCGACGACGATGTATTCCACAGATGGATAGTCCTGGTCAAGAACGGAGCGCAACGTCTGTTCTAGAAACAGCGCCTGGTTAAACGAAGGTGTGATAATCGAAACAAGCTTCATAGCTTATGAAGTTTTGGAGATCGTACAGGATATATCCATCCTGAATTTTCATCAATTCCAACTGTTGGTTCAATTGGCCAAATGCAGTAACCAGGAAGTCGTCATTGGCCGCCGTGATGTCATCCGTCGCCGTCTCAGGGTTTTCATTCTTGAGTTGTGCCAAGTCGGGAGTATCAGGCGACAGGGAGCTGCGATGTTCGCTTTGGGCAGTGAGGTTCATTCGAAAAGGGAATTATATTCAACCTTCGGGAAAACTGTTAACTTTCCTCCCACCGTTGCATCGACCACTTGGCGCCCAGCTTTATGGTAGGCTTCGCGCGCGAGGGCGTATCCGATCTCCGAGGTATCCAGATCCGGCAATTGCCACTTCACGCCCTTGCCAAAATAATTCGGCATAAAATGATTCGGGTCATCGCCCTGCGAGACAACAGTTTTATTCGCATCACCTTTCGAGGCGAAGTTATGATCTACGCCGATTAAGATAGCTTTCTCGATTCCCATGTAATAAGCAAGTTGAAGTGCAAGATTAGTCACGGTCGCACCTTCCCATACTCGTCGGCGTACATCACCCGTGAAGCGCGGTCCGGTATAGGAGGTGTAAATAAAGGTTGGTAGTTGGGCATTTGATAATTGCGGAGGAAAATGACGATGGGAACGCCAGGCAATGAATTTCGGAATCGTCAAGGTATTGATGTCATCCACAAATTGCTCAACGACGAGGTCATTCGTGATGCATAGATAGGTGGCGGCGAATCCCAGTTCGGGAAACACCAGATAAAAGCGATTCATGCAGAAGGTGATTTCATTGCGCAATTTGCTTAGATCGGTTTGCTTTAGGCTGGGACCATTGCCGATGATGAAGGCGCGCTTTCCTTTGTGAACATCCTGCAATTGTGTCAGACGCCGGATGCTCTCGCGGCGCCAAGGATGAAAATATGCCCCTGGGAGTTCTGGGATACGGCGGAATGCATCGTAGGTATCGCGGGCAAACACCCAGAGCGGCTGCGGAATGATTTGCTTGAATCTATTCTTCATGAAGCGTTATTCGGTACTGAGTCTTGCCGTTGCCCCACCGTCGACGACAAGCGCCTGCCCGGTCATGAAGGAGGACTGCTCGTTATCTGCCAGGAAATAAATTGCCCGGGCAATCTCTTCGGGTTTGCCCACCTTGCCATTGACAGTTTTGCGCGCCAAGTTATCGAGCCGTTCCTGAATGTCACCCTGACCGACATGTCCTCGTCCCAAACCGGCACGCAGCATGGGAGTGTCGACCGCGCCAGGCAGGATTGCATTGACCCGGATATTATCCGGCGCGAACTCGATCGCCATGGCACGTGTCAGCGCGAGCAATCCACCCTTGGATGCCGCGTACGCAGCAATGTTGGCCGAGGTCTGGATCGCGTGAACCGACGAGACATTGACGACCGCTCCCTCTCCCGCAGCCTTCAGCAATGGATGTGCTAACTTGACAAACAAGAACGCCGAACGCAAATTGGACGCCATGACCGCATCCCACTCTTCCACGGTGGTTTCCACCAACGGCTTCGCCACCTGTACGGCGGCATTGTTAACCAACACGTCCAGCGTGGGATGAAAGTTTTTCGCTGCTTGAAAAATGACTTCCGCGGAATCGGGGTGGGAAATATCCGCTTTGATGAAATGTCCGTTCGCCGGGAAATCCTCCCCGTAGTCTGCCCGATCCACGCCGATGACGCGCCAGCCCTTCTGTGAAAAATGACGGACACATGCAC
>DATHUN010000302.1:0-3628 GCA_035462205.1 Anaerolineales bacterium | reverse complement strand
CAGGAGGTGCGTGCCATTTATGAAGCAAGGGCAGCCAGCGAAAACAAACGTGCCTACTATCTAGCGCTTTCCAATTACTTCCAGGGGAAGGTTGCTCTCGAAGTAAGGCATGCGCGGTGTGGATCTCAGGATGTTTGGATGTCGATTTAGTATAAGCGTGATATTGATTTTAGGCGTTTGAAAGTCTATACTTTTTGCAGTCTAAGTAACATAAAGGTACTTAACCGGACACTTTCCATATAAGACCCCAAATAAGAGTCTTCGGCGGACGCTGTCCACATAAGACATAGTTAGGCGGTTGTCGATAGGCACCCATTATGGATACAGATAGCATGAACCAAAGATCGCGGTTATGGAAACACTTGAGCAGTCCAGATTTCGGGCCTCTCTATGTTCTTAGTGAGGGGATCATGAAGACAGAAGACGATGGTCGCGATCTACTTCCTGATTTACGCAATTGTCGCTCAATTTTTGTTGCATCTGATTATAGCGGCGATCATAATACTGCCGATTTTCAGATTCTATCGTTCCTTATTGGCGATGATCAATCTTTACCTGAATGGGATATGGCAAGAATCACAGTTAGAAAAGATTACCTTCAAAACAGAGAAATGTCTTATAAGCAGCTGAATGACAAAATAAGAGCCCGGGCACTTTTACCCTTCCTAATGGCCGCAAAAGCTATATCAGGTTTGTCAATCACTGTCGCAATTCATAAGAAGGTCGCAAGCCTTTTCTCGATTAAACGCCTAAATTTATCAGAACTCGGTTTGGAGAAATATAGCCATTGGGATATTTCGATACTCGAGAAGCTATTCAGAGTAGCAAATTTTATTGGATTTTTTATCGCTGGCTTGTCTCGTTCTAGTCAACACATCCACTGGATTACCGATGAAGATGCTATAGTTGCCAATGAGAAATATATGGCAGAAGCCAAAGAAGTTTGCGACATTGCATTGAGATTTTATCTAGAGTATTACAAAAGTACTTTGAGTTGTGAGACAACAGCTTTCGATAATAGTACAATGCAAATCAAGGATTTAGTAGCAATTCCAGATCTTATTGCTGGCGCGTTGTCTGAAACCGTGACCCAGATGTACACTAATAAATCAATGCCCATCGATAAAAAGGTCGTTCCGTTACCTGATCCAATTCGACCAAAAAATAACGAAATCATCAGTTGGTTTGCTGACCAACATCATTCCCTAAAACGTTTTCTTTGCGTGATTCCACCAAGGTCTTCACCTTGGAAAACCCAATTGATTGATTTTCAAAGGCTGGAATGAGGCACAAAAGAGCTATCGTCAGTCGTCAAAACCGCCCAACAACGGGTGAAGCGGACTTGGAGGTTGGCACCGCGAAAAAAGCGGATTTCAAGCGAGCACTTTTTTCCGTTTCGTTAGTTAGTTCTCCCACCAAGCCGCTAACGCGAGCCGTTGGGCAGTTGCCCTAAGAATTTGAATCAGTTGGGAGCAGGAAAAGAACATAATGTCGGATGAAACTGAGTAGCAAATTTTTTTCTGTTTTTTATAGCCCACGAAATAGTCATGCGAGGTTTTACAACTATTTATGTATAGATCTCGATAAGCGGGTGCGTTATTTTTTATATTCCAGAATGTCGCCAGGCTGACAATCTAAAGCTCTACAAATCGCATCCAAAGTTGATAAACGAATGGCTTTTGCCTTGCCGTTTTTCAAGACGGAAATGTTAGCCATCGTGATGCCGACTTTCTCGGCAAGCTCGGTAACGCTCATCTTCCGCTTTGCCAACATGACGTCGATGTTAATGATGATTGCCATGCTGGTCTCGCTACACCGTTAAGTCGTTCTCGGATTTGATATCCACGGCATTTTGCAAAATCCGTTCAAACATGGCTGCTGCGGTGGCAATCACGATCGAGCCGAAAGTGACGAGGGCGCCCATAAAAAACCCGCCTGCAGCATCATCACTTTCATGACTCAATATGATGAAAATTTCTTCTATCACAACAAAACCAATGATGGCTAGCGCGCAGTATTTGATAGTCCGCAAAGCATCCACGGCCGGTTGGGAGAATATCTTATTTTGCGCGGTATAGCCCAACACCTTGAACGCCTGATAGAGTGCCACGAAAAAAGGAATAGACCCTATGTACACGAGCACCAGAAATGGATCTTTGAAGTATATTTCAAAGTTCGTGGCGTGCGCATTTCTGCCCTCGAGGTGAGGTTCCCAAAGCAGGAGAGCAAGAGCACCGATGCCAATGAGCACAATGATTATCTGAAGAAATATGGTTGAGCTTCGCTGCATAATAACACCTCACTCAGTATTGGATAATCATATCCTAACATCTTATTTATCGTTTGTCAATATATTATTATCGTTTTACAATCGGCTGTATAGGCATTGTGCGATTAAACCGGAGGTTTTGCCCAGGTATGAATTTTCAAAGTGTTCAGAAGGTGCTGAAGCCAGCATACGCTGCCCAACACAGTGTCCCGGACCCCGGCACGCAACAACCGGGACAGTGAGCATCGGGATCATGCACCCGATCCCGGGCAAAACACGCCGGGGCTAGCGTGGTGGGACGCGTCGCGGCGCGTTTTCAAGCCGTTTGCGTGGCTTGAGGGGTTCCGGTAAAATGGCGTTATCACGTTCCACCCATGCTAACGCGACCCTCCTCAGGGTGCTGGCGCGACGGGTACCCCGCAGAAGGCATGCGGGGCAGGTCGCCAGCCGTTGTATATGTGTAACCAACCCAGCAGGCAATGCAGACGGCCTTTTGTTACCTTTTATGATTATTTTCGTCGTAATATAGACTTGCAAAAATGTAAGCAGGATTTGAGTAGGTGAGGACAAAAAGTCCAAGCTTAGTTTTTTTCGTGAACATCTATCAATTATCAATAGGAAAGAAGAGGTATGTATGATTCACCGTCGAAGCCCGCTGATTATGAGCAATCTTGTAACCCTCGTTCTCATGCTTGTCGTATTTGCAGGCCTGGCTCAACCGAACCGTTCGGTATCGGCCAACGTGCCGCAGTCCAGCCTTAACTGCACATTTACTCAAGGGTATTGGAAGACGCACCCCGAGGCATGGCCAGTCACATCGCTATCGATTGGCGGCGTGACCTACAGTCAGCAGCAACTGCTCAACATTCTGAATTCCTCGATATCAGGCGATGCGACCTATATTCTCGCCCAACAGCTGATCGCAGCCAAGTTGAACATCGCCAACGGCGCGGATAACTTTACAGTAGCTCAGACGATCGCAAGCGCTGACGCGTTCCTTGCGGCGCATCCTCTGGGCAGCACGCTTAGTAAGAATGACCGCAGCACGGCAACCAGCCTGGCGAACAAACTCGACCGCTATAACATGGGCAAGATCGGTCCCGGCGCCTGCAAACCTAACACGCCCACGAATACTCCAACCAGCACACCAACCAATACACCTGCTAACACGGCTACCAATACTCCAACAGATACACCGACCAATACACCCGTCCTACCGACCAACACGCCGACTGACACCCCAACGAGTACGCCAGTGACATCAACAAACACACCGACCGACACACCGACCAATACACCGGTGATACCAACCAACACGCCGACTGACACCCCAACGAGTACGCCAGTGACACCAACGAA
>DATHUN010000301.1:0-7826 GCA_035462205.1 Anaerolineales bacterium | reverse complement strand
ACCGAGCCGGTGGCTTGCGTGGCAACGGTAATGGCGATGCTGATCAGGTCCGTAGGAAAAGCGGGCCAGACATTTGTCTTGATCTCCGGGATCGCACCGTCTAGGTCAGGCATAATTTCCAGGCTCTGGTCGGAAGGCACGATCAAGTCATCCCCTTCTACACCCCACCTCACGCCCAGGCGGTCAAAGACATGCTCGATCATTTTGAGATTTTTGACCCCGGCATTTTTCACGCGCACCGAGCCGCGGGTCACGGCCGCCGCACCGACAAAGCTGATCACTTCGAGATAATCGGGACCAATCGTAAATTCACCACCGTGCAAACTGGTCACACCGCGGATGCGCAAGGTGTTGGAACCAATTTCTTCAATCTGTGCACCCAGGTCATTCAAGAAATAACATAATTCCTGCACGTGCGGTTCCGAGGCAGCATTGCGGATGACCGTATCACCTTCAGCCATCACCGCAGCCATGATCGCGTTCTCTGTGGCGGTGACACTGGCTTCGTCCATCAGGAAATCGGCGCCACGCAGATCATCGTTCTGGAAAAAAAAGCCGCGCTCATATTTCACGTCCACGCCCAGGGCGCGCAGCGCGAGGATATGCGTATCCAAACGTCGACGGCCAATTACGTCCCCACCGGGAGGCGGCAGCCTGAACTCGCCGATCCGTGCTGTAAGCGGACCTGCAATCAGAATGGAGGCGCGAATGCGTCGGCAAAGGTCCGGGTTCAGGTCTGCAAGTCGCAGGTCCTGGGCGGTGATTCGCCAAGTCGTGACATCCAGATCCTCGACTTTTGCTCCTAAACTCTCGATTAACTTTCTCATCACGAGTACGTCTTGTATACGCGGGACATTGTGCAGGACGACAGGTTCCTTTGTGAGCAGGCACGCCGCGACCAATGGCAGGGCAGCATTCTTATTGCCTGCCGGAGTTACCTCTCCTTTCAACGGTACTCCACCTTCAATGATGAATTTGTCCATGTTTTTCTCCAGGGGAATCTCGCCGGGATTGTAAGGCAAATCGCAGCCTTCGGCAAGCACATTACAGCTAACTTACACGCCAGGGCGCCAGGTTTTTCACCTGACCTTTAGAATATAATGTAGATAATGAATGTAACGCTTATTATTCCTGTAATCCTAGGCTGGCTGGCTGGTCTCTTTATTAATTATAGTGCGGATGTTTTGCCCACTACGCGTCGATTCACACAGCCCACCTGTCGCCAGTGCAGCGCCCCGTTCTCATGGGTCGCTTATTTAACTCTGCGTGCCTGTCGTTCCTGTGGTGAGAGGCGCAGCCTGCGCACATGGCTGGTCCAGATTTTGACGACCGCTTCCTTTGTGTATTTATGGCTGTTCCCGTCCAAGGCGCTTGGCTTTACGCTCGGTGCCCTGGTGCTGATCTACTTTGCAATTATCACTGTCATCGATCTGGAGCATCGCCTGATCCTACACCCGACCAGTCTATTTGGCGCCATCCTTGGATTTATCGTTGGTACCTCCATTCATAGTCGCATCAACGATAACGGGTTGCTGATCGGGATGGGATTGTCTTTGCTGGGTGGTTTATTTGGTTTCGGTGTGATGTTTTTGCTTTACCAGTTGGGCGCACTTGTGGCGCGTTTCCGAGCACGCAGGTTGGTGGCCGCGGGACAGGATGATGATGAGGAGGAAGCCTTGGGTGGCGGTGATGTGTATCTGCTCGGCGTCCTGGGACTGATGCTCGGATGGGATTTTATTGTCAGTGCTCTTGCCTGGGGAATCATCTTCGGAGGATTGGTTAGTTTCGTATTCCTTTTTATATTGATTATCAGGCGCCGTTATTCCAGTGAGGCTCTGATGACATTTATTCCGTACGGTCCATTCTTTATTATTGCTGCATCCCTGTTTTTGTTTCATCCCTGATTTGCATAAGTGTTGGGCGGTGCTTAGTACGAATGTCTTATTGGACACAGTTGCTTGCCTATTACACTAAGAATTAGGATTATCAGGAGTCATATTTCATGATCAGAATACGCAATTTTCCCGGTGAAAAGAAACCTGCGCAGGCCATGGTGGAGTTCGCGATTGCACTGCCGGTTTTGTTATTAATGCTGTATGGTATTTTGGAAGCGGGTCGCCTGCTGTTTTTGTACTCCACTGTGGTAACTGCCAGCAGACAGGCCGTCCGTTATGGCTCCGCGACCGGCGAGGGAAATAATGGCGTGCCGCGTTACCAGGACTGCGACGGTATTCGCAGTGCCGCAAATAAAGTCGGTTATCTGGGAAAGTTCGACGCCATTACATTGCAATATGACAAGGGTGTCACAAATACAAACCCACCGGCGCCAGTCGACCGAAAAACTTACTGTACCGGATCCACAGATTCCAGTCTGAATACAGAAATTTTACAGGGGAATCGAACCCGCTTGGTTGTCACGGTTACAAAAGAATTCCGCCCCATCGTTCCTAAGTTGGTTCCGTTTATCCAGCGGAATATTACTGCCTCCAGCGCTCGCACGATTCTTTACAGCGTTCCGATCGTTGTAGAACAGGAACAGCAGGAATGGTTCAAGAATCCGACCACCACGGTGATTACACTGGACACGCCCGATCCTTCTGAGATTTATCAGTCGGTGACTGTCAATGTTCAGGTGACAGGCGGTTCACCGCAGCCCACCGGAGTTGTTGACATCACGGGTGCTGATCAAAACTGTCAAATCACCCTGAATGGCTCCGGAGCGGGGAGTTGTAACGTAATCTTTAATACGCAAGGCGCAAAGGTATTGGTTGCGTTTTATGAAGGCGACACCGATAACTTGGCGAGTAGTGACGCGGAGGATCACACGGTAATGATCATGCAGACCGTCACGACCATTACATTAGATTCACCAGATCCCTCCACTATCGCGCAACCTGTTGCCGTCGCTGTGACGGTCACGGGTGGCTCGAGCACACCGAACGGGACCGTGAGCGTATCCGCAGGCGGAAACGTAAATTGTTCGTTCACCCTTTCCATGGGAATGGGAAGTTGTGCCCTTCCAGCGTTCAATACCCTTGGGGTTCAGACCATCACCGCGACCTACAGCGGTGACAGCTTGCATCTTGCAAGCAGCGACACGGAAACTCATACCGTTCTTGCAGGAACGCCTACAGCCACGGTATCGCCGACGATCACGGCCAGCCCTACCATCACGTCCTCACCGACGATTACGATAACGCCCACACGCACCCTGACGCCAACACCGATTGCGACGGCGGTACCCAGCTGCAATGGAATCACAGCACCGAGCGGAATCACACTTTCAGGTAATGTCATGACCATTACCATTAACAATGGTAATCCGTATGGCTTTACACTCATGCTCAAAGATATCACGGTGACTTGGAATTCGGATAAGGGCCATAAGTCCGGAACTGACAAGACATTGAAGCTGCAAAAGGTGACTGTGGGAGGAACAACGGTCTGGCTCGGAAATACGACCAGCGAATCTACAAAGACAATTCCGACAAATGCTACTCTTCCCCCAGGGAGTACCACTATATCGTTCTACTTCCATCAATCTTATGATCTTATTGATGGTACAGAGAGTATCCTGCTCAACTGGCTCACGCCAGGTTGTGAGGGACACCCGATCACCGTCAAGTAATTTATTCATTATTAGTTAGAAAGTAGGGCAAACAATGAAACATCGAAAAACGGAACGCGGACAAAGTCTTGTGGAGTTGTCTGTCAGCTTACTTGTTCTTCTCTATCTGCTTTCTGGAGCTGTAGAGTTTGGTCTGGCATTCTTTCAATTTGTGCAGTTGCGTGATGCCGCCCAGGAGGGCGCCTTGTTTGGCTCGATGGATCCTTCTTCAACTTTTATTGAAACTCGAGTTCGAGGAGCATCTTCGTCGCCAATCAACTTGGCGGACACCGCCCAAGTGCAAGTCACGATTACCGCCAAGGACAAAGATTCAAACAATCCAAAGCCTCTCAGTGCTGCCTGTGAAGGGGATGGTCTAGAAGTAAAAGTCTCCTACAATCATATAATATTCATGCCGTTTATTCCACAGTTGATTGGCCGAAACACAATTCCGCTCAATGCTGTTGTAACCGATACGATTCTGTCACCACCGCAAACATCTGCTAATTGTCTGTCAACTTAAATTCTTACCATCGGAGCAAGGAGTACTCATGAAACCCAAGAAATTAAATCAACGTGGCCAAGCACTTGTTCTGATCGCACTGGCAATCGTCGGCCTGGTGGGCTTTACAGCTCTCGCCATTGACGGCGGTAACGTCTTTTCTGATCGCCGTCATGCACAAAATGCATCGGACACAGCTTCGCTCGCGGCCGCCCTCGCCTTGACCCGCAACGAAACCAACTGGAGGGATTTCGGTTTTCAACGTGCCTTGAATAATGGGTATGATCCCAGTGATGGCGTCACCGCCATCGATGTTTATTTATGCAGTGAGCTTCCGAAGACGGTGAATGGCATCACATTGAGCTGCACAGGTAAAGGGCTGCCGGCAGGCGCCGACCCGGCTGAATACGTTTACGTTCATATCAAATCGAGGGTCAAGTTGTTCTTTGCGCCGGTGATCGGCTGGCGCGAGGTAATCAATAATACCGATGCGGTCGCGCGTACGAAAAAACAGCAGGAAACCTCCCTGTTTCCCGGCTATGCGATTGTATCTACGATGATGAATTGTCCGGCATACAACCACGATCCTTTCACAGTCAACGGAAATTCGGGAACTACAATAATCAACGCTGGAATATTGGTGAACGCAACCTGCTCCGTCCCTCAGCCTGCTTATGACCAGGGCGGTAGCTCATCGGTCAAGACCGATACAGGTGTATGTGTTGTGGGTGCCGCAGAATCTACAAATACCATTCCTCCCCCAACAACAAACTGTACACCCATTGATGTGAGCAAATACACCTTACCCAATCCAAACTGCAGCCATGAAGGTGAAATCGTCAAACAGTCGGATGGAGAATACATGGCCTGGCCCGGACTCTACGGGCCAAACTTTAACTTTGATTCGATTGATGATGTAACGCCATCAGGGACTTTACGGCTCCAAAAAGGAATCTACTGTTTCTACGATGGCATAGACTTAAATAGTACCTGGCAGATCACCACCGATCTGAATCACAGTGGAGATTACGATAGTGCTTCGGAAGGTGTTTTCTTCTTTGTGCCTGGCGGTGATATTACCTTCAACGGCTCATCTGAAATCAACATCCATGCGATCGACTCCACCACGGAGGACTTTCCAAAAGAATTTGTGAATTACCTCATTTACGTGCCGCCAACGAATGATGCCACGGTAAAGATCACCGGAGCCAATGGCTCACAATATACGGGAACGATCCTGGCTCCCACTTCTTATCTTGTTCTGAACGGTGGCTCCGGAACCGTTGGGCTGGACTCCCAGATCATCGGTTACGCTGTGGCAATTGAAGGAAATGGGACGCTTGACATTAACTACAAAGCGAACAATAACGCGATTACCACGACAAACCCAGGGTTGGAACAAACGGAATAAATTAATCCAGCTTTCACCTACCGACGAGGACATAGGCGTATCTATACTAAAACCTATGTCCTCTTTTTATCAAAAAGTTTAAATATTAGTACTACCTTTGGGTAAGTCCCGTTCCAAGCGAGATGATGTACAATGATTTTGACATATTCGCGTTTAGCCACCGTAGATAGCAGCGTGTTTGCTAAAAACGCCAAGCTCAGAATGCCGAGTATGCAATCGCTCACGCTGAATTTAATTTGAAGTGACAGCGCAACGGTCAACGAGGATCAGAATCGCAAAATATAGAATCAATCCCGGTGTTCGAGTAGTGAGATAGGAGATAAACACCATTGTCGACGAATCACAGGAAAAATCACGAGGGTGGTCAGGCACTTATTATTATTGCGCTAGCCATCGTGGGGATTGCTGGGATGGTCGGTCTGGTGGTTGATGGAGGTAATGTCTTCCTCGACCGACGCAATGCACAAAATGCAGCCGATTCGGCGGCACTTGCGGCCGCATTAACCCGCGTCCGCAGCGGAGGAAATTTGGGGGCGGCCGCACTCGCCTCCGCCGCGCAGAACGGATATGACAACAATGGAACATCCAATGTTGTCGAATTCCATAACCCTCCCACGAGTGGTCCCAATACTGGCAATGTTGAGTATGTTCAGGTCATCATCACTTCGCATGTGACGACCTATTTTGCGAGGGTGCTTGGATGGCGACAGCTCACTAATCGTGTTGAAGCTGTTGCCCGCACGAAAACTCCAGAAGTCCGGCAAATCCTGGATGGACAGGCGATCATCAGCCTTGCTCCACAAAGTGACTGTAACGAAGACAAGGCGTTTTGGGTGCACGGAGAAGCCACACTGGACATCACAGGCGGCGGCATCTTTGTCAATTCTCATAATGAACAATGCGCTTTCATCCAGCAAGGCAGCGGTAGCGTTCGCATCCGAGATAACCATCTCATTACCGTCGTAGGCGCTGCCATGATTCAAAAGCCGCAGTTGCTTACTCCAGGTGTTTCGGTGGGTGCCAACCCAGTCAGCTATCCGCCTCCATTTTTTATGCCGAAGGTGGGCTGCGGGAAAAGAGAAGCCATGATCAGTGAAGATGGCACGACCCTAAGTCCTGGCTCATGGGGTGAGGATTTTCCGCCACTGGGAGTCACACATCTCGAGTCCGGAGTGTATTGTCTCGATGCTGGCATTAAGATTACAGACGATATCGAAGGACATAATGTAGTACTCAAAGTGGATCATGGAGAAGTACACTTTTCCAGCAGCGCAGATATCATCCTCGATGCACCAAATAGCGGGGAGTTTGCCGGATTACTGCTCTACCTGCCTCCAGATAATCATAGCAAAGTTGTCCTTAACGGCGGTTCTGGTTCCAACATCAAGGGGACGATCCTCGCTCCCGCTGCACCGATCCATATCAATGGCAACGATGCGTCATCCGGATTTCACAGCCAAATCATTGGCTATACAGTGGATGCGAATGGAAACAGCAACGTTGTAATCGTGTACAAGGATGACCAAAATTACAATACGTTGACGATGCCTGAAGTACAACTCTCGCAATAAACTGCATGAATTCAATGCATCAGGCTGGACCTTCAGCCTGATTGCCATTTAAGATACCGATCTGCGTGACAGGATGGGTGTTACTTTTTTAGGAAAAAAGCGTCACGTAGAAGTAAGTTATAATCCCGCCCGCAGTTTTTCTATCCAGGAGGTGAACCGGCAAATTCTATTGGGAAAGGAAGCGCATGACCCCGCTCCGTCGGGGTGACGAGGATAAGGGTTCTCCATCGCGGAGATGGAGCTAACCCCGGCGAAACTCTGCCGGGGGAAAATCGACAGGTCAGCGGAAGCCCTTGGGGCGTGCCATCGCCCATTTCATCTTTCCCTCCGAATCCGAACTCTGCTACAACACCGCGCGAGTAATCAGGCGGATAAAAAGCAGAAAATGGCAGACGTCAATATGTCATTGTGAGCGCTGTAAGCGCGTGGCAATCTCCTAGGATCATGAGCTTGCTTGGTCGCAGAATCGCTCCTCGCAATGACGAAATTAAACCTTCGGAGGACTCCCCTATGTGTGGAATCGTCGGATATATCGGCTCGCGCGATGCGACACCGATTATTCTCAATGGCTTGAAACGGCTGGAATACCGCGGCTACGACTCGGCTGGCATTGCCGTATTAAACGGCGGCCGGCTCGAGGTCCGGAAAGATGCGGGTAAATTATCCCAATTAGTTGACCTGGTCAGCAAATCGCCCATCATGGGCGCACCGGGTATTGGTCATACGCGCTGGGCG
>DATHUN010000300.1:0-15470 GCA_035462205.1 Anaerolineales bacterium | reverse complement strand
TTTCCCATTTCCAAAGCGGTGGGTGGGTCCTGGAAAGTTAGAATCATTCATCAAAAACGTGTTCAAATCAATTGGAAAGTTAGTTTGCTCGAATTAAATTCAAATAAAGAGTACAGTACTCTCCTCGAGGGCAGCAATCCTCCTTCATTTGCGTTAGTAGATGATGATGATGTTTTTGAGGGAAAACCGCCATCTATTGATGCCTTGATAAAGTGGATACAATCTCTTATCAAATAAACAAGCAATATCGACGACCATTAAGAGTCCCCTCCTCAAGGGGACTCTTAATTCGCTCGACGGTTCCCTCTTTTACTGTTTTTAATGGCATAGGAAAATTGACGTTAAAGATTGCGCCAAAATCCAACTCCTCGTTGACATCCTGCCTCGCTTTATGCTACACTAGAGTTGTCAGACAAATTACGTCTAGTCGTCTCTGAATTACCCAAATGACAACTCTACTCATCAAACACGCCTACATTGTGACTATGGATGACCATCAGCGGGAGATTCCCGATGGTGGTCTTTTTATTCGCGATGGTTTTCTTGAGCAGGTTGGGGAAACAAGCGAGCTAACACAGACTGCCGACGAAGTGCTCAACCTCAACGGTCGCCTTGTCCTGCCGGGGCTGGTCAACACGCACCATCACTTTTACCAGACCCTGACGCGTGCCGTCCCGGCTGCCCAGGATGCCAATCTCTTCAACTGGCTGACCACGCTCTACCCGATCTGGGCGCGCATGAATCCCGAGGATATTTTCACCTCCGCCCAGACCGCCCTCGCCGAATTGGCACTTTCGGGCTGCACAACTGCCTCTGACCACCTCTATCTCTTCCCGAACGGCTCCAAATTGGATGACGAGATCGCTGCCGCCGATGAAATCGGCATGCGCATTCAAGCCTCGCGCGGCTCCATGTCTCTCGGCCAGTCCCAGGGCGGACTTCCGCCGGATTCCATTGTAGACAGCGAAGACTCCATCCTGAAAGATTCCCAGCGAGTGATCGAGCAGTATCACGACTCCAAACCGGGCGCGTTTGTGCAGATCGTCCTGGCGCCTTGCTCTCCTTTCAGCGTGACCAGCGACCTGATGAAGCAGTCCGCCAAGCTGGCGCGCGAATATGGAGTCCATCTGCATACCCATCTGGCGGAAACAGAAGACGAAGAACAATTCTGCCTGCAGCGATTCGGACATCGTCCCGTTGGGTATATGCAGGAGGTAGATTGGGTGGGGAATGACGTCTGGTTTGCGCACGCGGTCTGGGTTAATCAGGAGGAGATCCAGGTTTTCGCCAGGCACAACTGTGGTGTGGCGCATTGTCCCACCTCGAATATGCGACTCGCCTCCGGCATTGCCCCGGTCAAGGAATATCGTGCTGCCGGCGTGAACGTCGGACTCGGCGTGGACGGCTCTGCCTCCAACGACGGGTCACACCTGTTAGCCGAGGTCCGCAACGCGATGCTGGTTTCACGTGTCAAAGAAGGACTGACAGGCTATTCCTTATCAAATGATCCCGATCGAAAATTGATGACGGCACGAGAAGCGTTGTATTTAGGCACGCGTGGTGGAGCAGCCGTTCTGGGAAGAAACGACATCGGTAGCCTGGAAGTTGGAAAGTGCGCTGATTTCTTCGCCATCGATCTCAATCGGATTGGTTTTACCGGTATGCATGATCCTGTCTCGGCGGTTGTCTTTGGTCAACCGGTCAACGCCGATTACACCGTTGTTGGCGGCAAGTTCGTCGTCAAAGAAGGACAGTTGTGCAATGTGGATGAACGCAAGCTGATCGAGAAACACCACAAAGCAGCAATGAGGCTCTTATCGCGCTGACATAGTACCCTTTGGGTAGCGGAACCATGTGAAGACGAAGCGCAAGCTGTAGTTTTTCCTGCTAAGATAGAGACCCTTGGCTACGCTCGCAATGACATAATAAGCACATGCTCAACTTTCTCCTCATTCTACTCGTCGGTTGGCCCGCGATTATTGTTACAATTATCCTGGCGGTGATTGGCTTGGTTCGACGTGATTACCGGTTCCTGGTATGGGCTGCCATTCTTTCGTTTCCGTTTTCCTGGTATCTGAGCGGCTTTCCTTTAATACGCTCGCCGATGTTTCTGACGCCCGTGCTCATCTTTGGCTCGGCATGGGCAATGCGCTTTCAAAAAGAAATGCTGTCATGGATTCTTGCGATTGTATTCTTTATGATCATCCTTCTATTGATTTTTGCACTGGCAGCTGGTGCAGCTTAATTCTTAAACGTTCACCCTCGAACATTTAAACTACTTCATGGAGTTCGAATGCCGTCATCGCTAAAACTGACCCGTGCTCTTGTTGATGTCGCCATGGGACGTGTCCCGGCTGATCTTGTGATTCGCAACGGTCAATGGGTTGCGGTCCAATCGGGCGAGATCATCCCCGGTTCGGATATTGCCATCAAGGACGGGCATATCGCCTATGTGGGAGAGGATGCTACTCACACGATTGGGAAGAAAACAAAAGTCATCGACGCCAAGGGTCGCTACCTCGTCCCCGGTTTGCTGGATGGACATATGCATGTTGAATCCGGCATGGTGACAGTCACCGAGTTCGTGCGCGCGGTTGCCGTACGTGGCACGACCGGCATGTTCATCGACCCGCATGAGATGGCGAACATCTTTGGACTCAAAGGTGTAAAGCTCATGGTGGATGAGGCACAGAAGCAGCCGATTCACGTCTGGGTGCAGATGCCTTCGTGCGTGCCATCGGCTCCCGGTTTTGAAACACCTGGCGCGCACATCGGTCCCAAAGAAGTTGCCCAAGCGATGAAATGGGATGGCATCATCGGCCTTGGCGAGATGATGAATTTTCCTGGTGTTTTCTCAGGCGATAACAATATGCTCGAGGAAATGTCCATCACACATGCAAACAAAAAAACCATTGGCGGACATTACGCTTCGCCAGATTTAGGACTCCCCTTCCACGGCTATGTCGCTGGCGGCGCGGAGGATGACCACGAAGGGACGCATCTCGAGGATGCGGTCGAGCGTGTCCGGCAGGGCATGAAGGCGATGCTGCGCTACGGCTCCTCCTGGTACGACGTCGCTTCGCAAGTCGGCGCGATCACGCATCTCGGTCTCGACTCACGGCGCTTCATCCTGGTCACCGACGATTCGCACGCGCAAACACTGGCTGAAGACGGACATATGGACCGCGTTCTGCGCCACGCCATTGCGCAGGGATTGAACCCTGTCACCGCCATTCAAATGATGACGATCAATACCGCCGAGCATTTCGGCGTTTCGAAAGAAATGGGTATGATCGCCCCCGGTCGCTGGGCGGATGTAGTGCTGGCAAAAGATTTGAATCACTTCCACGCCGATCTGGTCATTGCCAAAGGACAAGTCATTGCGGAACATGGTGAGCTGAAAGTCAGGCTGCCGAGAAATAAGTATCCCTCGTGGGTAACGGACTCTGTCCATTTGAAGCGACCACTAAAGGCAGAAGATTTCAAGATACAGGCACCCACTCCTAGGGGGAAAGGGCGCGGGGTGAGGGAGAATGTCAAGGTCAATGTGATCGGCGTGATTGAGAATCAGGCGCCGACAAAACATCTGACCTTCGACATTGCACTGGATAACGATGAAATTAAAGCAGATTTAGCAGGCGATGTTGCCAAGCTTGTTCTCGTCGAACGCCATAAGGGAACCGGCAAGATGATGCGGGGACTCGTCAATGGGTTTGGGTTCACCGAGAAATGCGCGATCGCGTCCACGGTGGCGCATGACAGCCATCACATGATTGTCGTCGGTACCGATGACGAATCCATGGCGGTGGCAGCCAATGGCTTGGCAAGAGCGGGGGGAGGTCAGATCGTCGTAAAGGATGGTAAGGTGATTGGTCAGGTCGAACTGAAGATCGCCGGCCTGATGTCCACCGAAAAAGCGGACGTCGTCGCCAAGAAAGCGGCGACGATTTTGAAGGGCTTCGAGTCCTGTGGTTGCCGGTTGAACAACCCGAATATGCAATTGTCGTTACTCGCGCTCGTGGTGATCCCCGAGCTGCGTATCTCAGACAAAGGTCTGGTCGATGTCACAACATTTCAGTTTGTACCGCTAGTGGAGGAATAAATGGCTAATTTTCCGTTTCAACGCTTGCAGGCGGATCTGGCGAAATTAATCGCCAGTACGCCCGCCGGTTCGAGGCTCACGTCGGAACCTGATTTGGCAAAACAGATGGGAGTCTCGCGCGCTACATTGCGCGAAGCAATGCGTACGTTTGAGACCCAGGGCTTGATCCGCCGTCGCCAGGGCTCAGGCACATACGTGGTCGGCAAGTTCGACGTGATCGATGCTGGTCTCGAGGTGCTGGAAAGTATCGATACCATGGCGCGCCGTATGAATTTGCAGGTTTCCATCAGCGACCTGCAAGTAGAGCAGGTCGCAGCGGATCCAAAGACTGCTGATAGCTTATGCATGGAGCAAGGTGCCTATATCACGCGCGTTCGCCGGGTGATCCGCGCCGATGGGCGGCCGGTAGCCTATCTGATCGATTCGCTGCCCGAAGAAATTCTCAAACCTGGAAACCTGCCCGCCGAATTCCGCGGCTCCGTGCTGGACTTCCTGATCAGCTCCGGCTGTGACTTGCAGATCTCGCGCGCCGCCATCAGCGCGACCAACGCCTCGGCGGAGGTGGCAAAGCCGCTCGAGATCCAACGCGATGATGTGCTGCTGCGCTTTGAGTCGCAATTGTACGACTCCAAGGGGAAGGTGCTCGATTATTCGGTGAGCTACTTCATCCCGGGATATTTTCATTTCCACGTCAACCGGCGTGTGGGAAATTCGTAAATCATGGACCGTTAAGGTTGGAACATAGAGTGTTTTGACCTATAAATTTGAACCATTGCCCTAAGGAGTGCTATGAACATTGCTGTTTCAGAAATTAAGTCTCGAGTTGAGAACAACCGGGAAAATATTATTCAATTCATGCGCGAAATCTGCGCCATTCCCTCCATGGAATCCCAATTAAAGGAAGTGGGCGAGCGCATTGGTGCCGAGATGAATAAGCTTGGCTTTGAGGAAGTCCGCTTTGACAAGATGGGCAATATCATGGGGCGGATCGGCTCGGGCAAGCGCGTCATCGTTTATGACTCGCACGTTGACACAGTGGGCATTGGTGATCCAAGTTCCTGGCAATGGGATCCATTCCAGGGCAAGGTCGAGAACGGGATTCTGTATGCGCGCGGTGCCTGTGATGAAAAAGGCTCTACGCCAGGCATGGTCTACGGCCTCGCCATCGCCAAAGAACTTGGCTTGCTCGACGGTTGGACAGCCTATTATTTCGGCAATATGGAAGAGTGGTGCGATGGCATCGCTCCGAATACCTTTGTGGAAGTCGATCCGAAAGTCAAGCCCGATTTTGTTGTCATTGGCGAACCGACCAAGATGCAGGTCTATCGCGGGCATAAAGGACGTTTGGAGATGAAGGTCACCGCAAAAGGACGATCGGCACATGCAGCATCCAATCATCTCGGCGATAATGCCATCTACAAGTTGCTCCCGGTCATCGCCGGCATCCGCGATCTGGAGCCAGAGCTGGGCGACCATGAATTTTTAGGGCATGGCAAGATTACCGTCAGTGATATGCAGGTCAAGACGCCTTCGATTAATGCTGTGCCTGATGAAGCGGTAATTTTCATCGATCGCCGTATGACCTTTGGTGAAACGAAAGAGCAGGTCAAGGCACAAGTGGAAGCATTGATTCCGGCCGAATTCCGCGACACAGTTAAGGTGGAGGAACTCTTTTATGAAGAACCTTCTTACACCGGCTTTATCTTCCCGGTCGATAAATACTTCCCTGCATGGGCATTGGAGGAAACGCATCCACTTGTCCAGGCCGGAAAGCAGGCGCGGGAACTTATCGGTCTTTCACCAGCCCCCAGCGGAAAGTGGAACTTCTCGACCAACGGTATCTACTGGGCAGGCAAAGCGGGAATCCCCTCGATTGGCTTTGGTCCTGGTGACGAAGAAACCGCGCACACCACGAACGATTGCGTCCCGCTCGATGACATGGTCAAAGCGACGGAGTTTTACGCGGTGTTGCCGAGCCTGATTAAGTAGGATCGTACCTAATGTGTCTACGCCTATACTCGAAACTCGCTCGATGAAAACGATCGAAATTCGACGACACTCCATTCGTAACAAGCCGGGCGACCATTTGTCCCAGCAGGGCGTGACGCTGGCGCGGCGGGTCGGGCACAACCTGGGTCCGTTCAACCGCGTGGTGACGAGCACACTCGCGCGTGCATTTGAGACGGCGATTGCGATGGGCTTTGCCGTGGATGAACAGAATGAGTTAATGAGCACCTACGGGAATGCTGTGGAGCGGGAAGTGCCCTGGCCAGCGACTCTCCGGCAATATGCAAAAGCTGTCCGCATGGATGGCGCTGCGGCGCAATATGCGGGCCACCTGGCAATTGTTTATTGCCGACTTGCGGAGGATCTGACCGAGGGCAGCGCCGCTCTTGTGATCAATCACGGCGGCATAGTGGAACTTGGCGCAGTGGCATGTTTACCAAACGCAGAGCATGACGCCTGGGGTCCGCACTTTGATTATTGTGAAGGCATCCGGTTATTTTGGGACGATAGAAAATTTGTCGATGGCGAAATTTTAAGAGTATCCCTCTAACAAATATTTTCCGTGGTCACGGGGTTCGAGTGTTAGCGAGAGCCCGGATCAGGACCACCATTGCAACAAAACAATTACTTCACAGGAGAAATAAACAATGCAAACAAATTTTAGAGGTCGCGATTTCATCGGTGACCTGGACTTCACTAAAGAGGAAGTCGAAACGATTTTGGATGTAGCATGGGATCTGAAGCGCAAGCGTGCCCTTGGCGAACCGCATGCCTATCTGCGCGACAAAGTGCTGGCAATGCTGTTCTTCTTCTCGTCCACACGTACACGTGGCTCATTCGAGGCAGGCATCGCCCAGCTCGGTGGCCACGGTGCGTTCATCGATTCGAATACCACCCAGATTTCCCATGGCGATACGCCCGTCGAGATTGGTGAGATTTTTGGCCGCTATTTCGACGCGATTGCCATTCGTCATTGTGACTTCGGCGATGGTAACAAGTATCTGAACAACGTCGCCAGGTCGAGTCGCGCGCCCGTGCTAAATATGCAGTGCGATGTTTATCATCCGTTCCAGTGTCTCGCCGACCTGATGACGATCATGGAAAAGAAAGGCCGCGACCTGCGCAAAAAGAAAATTGTTGTTTCGTGGGCGTACGCGGCTTCTTACCTCAAGCCGATTTCGGTTCCGCAGTCGCTCATTCTCCAGATGCCGCGCTTCGGTATGGATGTCACACTGGCATATCCTCCGGAATTTAAACTCATGCCCGATATCGTCGAGCAGGCAAAGGAGCAAGCGCGTATTGCCGGCACGAGCTTTGAAATTATCGATAGCAAAGATGGGATGACCGAAGCCTGCCAGGATGCCGATGTGATTTATGCCAAGTCCTGGGGTCCGCTATTAACGACCAACGACAAGACGGAAGGCAAGAAGCTCCAGGATTTGTACAAGGGCTGGATCATGGACGATGCCAAACTCGCTGTTGCCAAGAAGGATACCATTTACATGCACCCACTTCCGGCTGACCGCGATATCGAAGTCACCAGCAAGGTGCTGGACGGTCCCAATTCGGTCGTATTCGATGAAGCCGAGAATCGTCTCCACGCGCAGAAAGCCGTTATGGCGTTGACGATGGCGTGATAGATTTTTGTAGAGGCAGGCGGTGGCCTGCCTCTATGGAATACGAGGAGACTGATCTATGTCGAAATTAGCTGTCATCGCCGTCGGTGGAAATTCATTGATCAAGGATGATAAACACCTCAGCGTGGAAGACCAGGAACGGGCGCTGCGCGAGACTGCCCATCATATCGCCGATATGATCGAGGCCGGCTGGGACCTGGCGATCGGTCACGGCAATGGACCGCAAGTAGGCTTCATCCTGCGCCGGTCTGAGATCGCCGCCAAAGTCGAAGGCATGCATGAAGTTCCACTGGATGTGTGTGGCGCTGATTCCCAGGGCGCGATCGGTTACGAGTTCCAGCAGGCATTGCAGAATGAATATCATCGCCGCGGCATCAACAAAGGTGCGGCGACAGTAATTACGCAAATGCTGGTGGACCAAAACGACGCTGCTTTCCAGAAACCATCCAAGCCAATTGGTTCGTTCATGGAGGAAGCCGAAGCCAAGCGACGTAGACAAGAAATGGGCTGGTCCGTTGTGGAGGATGCCGGCCGCGGCTGGAGACGAGTCGTTCCCTCCCCGATGCCGAAAAAAATCATCGAGCTGGAGTCGGTCAAGCTGCTGCTCGATGCTGGCATCACGGTGATCACCGTTGGGGGCGGTGGGATTCCTGTGATTGCTAAAGGTGACGGTTTATATGAGGGCACTGCCGCGGTCATTGACAAGGATTTTGCTTCCTCGTTGCTCGCTCAGGAGATCGGTGCCGAATTGTTCCTGATCGCTACCGCCGTGGAAAAAGTCGCGATTAACTTTGGCAAACCCGAACAGAAGTGGCTCGATAAAATGACGGTTGCCGAAGCCAAGCAATACCTGGCCGAAGGGACGCACTTTGCAAAAGGCTCGATGGCACCCAAGATCCAGGCTAGCGTTTGGTTCCTCGAGAATGGTGGCAAGCAGGCGTTGATTACCAACCCGGAGAATATCGGCCGTGCGCTCACCGGGGAAACAGGCACATGGATCGTCCCTTAGATTGGAAGGGCGGAGTGAAGCTCCGCCTTCACTTTACCGGTTGAGGAGCACGTCATGCCACAGATTCAAGCATCCACCCTATTTATCCCACGTGCCAATAGCAAACGGACGATGGAATCCTTTTTCGTCGGACCGGCAGGGCCGGGACCGTTTCCCGGTTTGGTGGTCATCCACGAAGCCTTTGGCTTGAACGACAATATTCGCAGCATTGCACGACGCTTTGCCGAACAGGGATATGCTGCGCTGGCTGTGGATTTATTTTCGAATCGAAATCGTGTGGTTTGCATGTTGCAGGCATTTCATGGCATGTTGTTTCGACCGCTGAATAACAGCATGTTATCCGACCTGCAGTCCACCCTGGCATTCCTGCAAAGACAACCGGGCGTGGATGCCAGCCGGATCGGCGCGGTCGGGTTTTGCATGGGCGGTGGCTATGCTCTGCAGTTGGCGGTGACCGACAAAGGTATGAAGGTCGCATCCGCATTTTACGGTGCTGCGCCAAAACCGCTCGAAGCCTTTGCTAAATCCTGCCCGATTGTGGGAAGCTACCCGGAAAAAGACTTTACGGTCAAAGGCGCCCGTGAACTGGACGCCGTGCTGGAAAAGTACGACGTGCCACACGATATTAAGTTTTATCCCAATACACAGCATTCATTTTTTAGCAGACAGCGCACGCCGTTCGAGGTGGATGCTTCGCGCGATGCCTGGGAGCGCATGTTGTCATTTTTCAGTGAGCATCTCGGCTAACTCGACGCATTTGATGAAAAGACTGCACTCCGCCTTCATCCTACTCTTGGTCGCCTTGATCGCTTACGGATTGCTGGCACCACAGCTTGGTTTTTATTGGGACGATCTCCCCATGTCGTGGATCCGGTATGAGCTGGGTCCTGAGGCAATGACGCGGTATTTTTCTACCAATCGCCCGGTCTGGGGATTGCTCTACCAGGTGACCACGCGGCTGCTTCCGCAGGTCCCTGTGTACTGGCAGATCTTCGCGCTCATGTGGCGCTGGTTGGGCGCAGTGGTGGTCTGGGCGATCGTACGCGAATTATGGAAGGATCGACCGCGTTTTGCCCTGGCTGTCGCCTTACTTTTCTTGTTGTATCCTGGTTTCAATCAGCAGTGGGGGGCATTTCTTTACAGTCATTTCTTCATTGTGCTCTTTTTCTCTTTGATATCGATTTACCTTTCGCTGAAACGTCAGACCATCGCGGCGTTGATCTTTTCGGCGCTCAACTTGTGGATGATGGAATATTTTTTCCCTCTGGAGTTTGCACGCCTGGGATTCCTTTGGACTTCGCTGCGCGACGAATATCCGAATCCACGCCAACGCATCAAGCCAACCCTCCAGCTGTGGACTCCTTATTTGATTCTTTTCGCCCTGGCCGTTTTGTCGCGCCTATTTATTTTCAATAACCAGGTCTACGGATTCGGGTTGATGTCGCAGCTCAAAAGTTCGCCATTAGAGACGATCCTTGCCCTGATCCAAAACTTTTTTATCAGTCTCTGGTTGGTACTGGTCGCGGCTTGGGCGCAAACGTTCGCCGCCATCGATCCCTCCATACACGGGGTACGGACAATTGCGCTGTATGTTGTAGTTTCCCTGCTGGTATTTGGGATGGCACTTTATTTTCTATTCCAGCAAAGCGTGGATAGCGAACGCAGACAAGATTCCTTATATGCAATTGGTCTCGGTTTATTCCTGCTTCCTTTTGCTGGCGCGCCATTTTGGCTGACTGGTTTAACAATTTCTCTCGCACATCCAGCAAGTCGCTTCACACTGCCGTTCCTGTTTGCGGTAAGTCTGATCGTTGCGGGCTTAATTCAATTCGTTCCTGTGCATTTCCGTTATTATCTCTTGGCGCTGCTGATTGCTCTCGCAGCAGGACGCCAGTTCCTTTGGTCCACAGATTATTTGCGTAATTGGCAGGCGCAGAAGAATCTCTTCTGGCAAATGACCTGGCGGGCACCCGGCTTGAAACCAAATACGCTTGTTTTAATGAACGAAGAGTTATCTTTTTATGCAGATAATTCCCTCAGCGCTCCACTCAACTGGATCTATGCTTCCAAAAGTAGCGCAGATGAAATTGGATATGTGCTCTTCTATCCCACGAACAGGATAAATTCATCATTACCCACACTGCAAAAAGATATTCCGATTCAATATGATTACATCGCCGGACGATTCCATGGAAACACATCCCAGGCGGTCGCGTTCTATTATGACCCGCCGGCCTGCTTGCGGCTTCTTGAGCCCGATCTCGATTTCAACAACCGGTTTATTTTGAGTGAAAGCCTGATGCGCGAAGCTTCGGCCTTATCGAACCAGCAACAAATCCTGGATGCATCTGCTGCTGTGATGCCAAAGGTGTACGGTCCGGAGCCGGTACATGGTTGGTGCTATTACTTCGAAAAAGCGGATCTGGCGCGTCAGTTTGGAAAATGGGACGAAGTGGCATCCCTTGGAGATCAAGCCTTCCAATTGGATGACCATCCGAATAATCCGGTGGAACGCTTCGTGTTCATCGAAGGATACGCTCACAAAGGGGATTGGGACCGCGCTTTGAAATTATCGAAGGAGTCTTATAAGGTCTCGAAGGAGTATGTGGCGCCGCTGCTGTGTCGGCTTTGGAAACGGATCGAAACGGAAACAACAGAAGGCGTAGGAAGAACGGAATCCATCTCGGAGGCTTTCAATTTATTTGCTTGTAACTCCTGAATCATGAGGAATGTACTTGTCATTTGCCCTACGGATACCCTACAATAGGGCTTGTCAAAACTAATGATAAAATGAAAGTTGTATATACAAAGATAAAGTGCTCAACTTGAAAGGAGGCACACTCAAACGGAAAAATCATTGTGTTCGTCGTATTGACTCGAACTTCAATAAACAGAAAAGAGGAGTTGAAATGCGAAAGTCACTTTGGAAGGTTGTTTTGCTGCTGGTTATGTTCGTCATCGTTGTCTCTGCATGTGCGCCCCAAGCTGCCGCGACGGCCACACAAGCACCTGCTGCGACAGAAGCTCCTGCCACGGGCTTCCAGATTCCTGATATTACAGCAGGTAAATTCAATGTAGCGGTTGTGTTGATTGGCTTCCATGCAGATGGCGGCTGGTCACAGGCGCATGTAGAAGGCGCACAATGGATGGAGAAGCAGGATCCCAGTATTGCCTTTCAATATGTTGAATTGGTGAATCCTGGTCCTGATGCGGAATCGGTAATGCGCTCGCTTGCACGCAAAGGTTTTGATCTCATCATTGGTACTACGTTTGAGTATGGCACCACAATGGACGCTTTGGCGGAAGAGTTCCCCAATGTAAAGTGGCTGCATGTTTCGGGCTATCACAGCAATGGCAAGAATTATGGCAACCTCTTTGGCGCGATAGAAGATATGAAATACCTGGCTGGTATGGTTGCTGGGGCACGCGCCAAAGCTGACAACAATACCAAACTTGGTTATGTTGCACCATGGCCGTTGCCGGAAGTGATTCGCTTGGGCAACGCGTTCATGTTGGGTGTAAAGCAAACCTGCCCGGAGTGCACCATGGAAGTCCGCTGGATCAACACCTGGTACGATCCAGATAAAGAAAAGCAAGCTGCGGAATCTTTGCTTGATGCAGGTGTCGATATTGTGCTGATTGGTTCCGATACACCGGGTCCATTGGTTGCTGCAGCGAATGCTGGCAAATGGGCATTCACTTATGATTATGTCAATTCCTGCTCACCTGCTTCCGAAAAATGTCTTGGAACTCCGTACTGGAACTGGGGCCCGGTCTACCTGGACATTGTCAAACAGATTCAAGCTGGTACATGGAAACCTGGCAATGATTACCGCGATGCAGATTCTGGTATCGTCGGTTTCTACGGTTTCATGGAAGGGCAGAAGCCTCAGCCCGGTGTTCCCGCGGATGTAATTCCGCTGGTCCAAGCAAAGCTTGCTGACATGCTTGCGGGCAAATTTACACGCTTTGATGTGTTCAAGGGACCCATCAAAGACAATACGGGTAAGGTCATTGTCCCAGAAGGTCAATCGCTCACACAGGAAGACCTGGAAGGGATCGACGCCGGTACCATCAAAGCATTCAATCTCACGGATCGCACCGCCTGCACCGTTTGTATGCATTGGCTTGCGGATGGGATTCAAGGAACCATCCCCGCCATGCCGGGTCAATAAGCGGCTCTGATCGTAGTTAGGCAGGATTGGCTTGGCGCCGAGGCGCCACGCCAATGTTATAGTGATCGCATCCAGAGGTTTCATGGAATCAACGTCCAATGCTTTTGAAATGCGCGGGATCGTCAAGCGCTTTCCTGGCGTACTTGCCAACGACCATGTCGATTTTTCATGTAGAGTAGGAGAGGTACATGCCTTACTCGGTGAAAATGGTGCTGGGAAAAGTACGTTGATGAATATTCTTGCCGGCCTTTATCGCCCGGACGCGGGAGAAATTTTAGTCAACAGTCAGCCCGTTTCCTTCCATTCTCCGCAAGATGCAATTGCGCATGGCATTGGCATGATCCATCAGCATTTCATGCTTGTTCCCTCGCATTCTGTTGCAGAGAATATGGTTTTGGGTCTCACCCAACCACGGTTCTTTTTGAACCTCCAGCAAGTAGAGGAGCAGGTGGATGCGTTAGGGAAACAATATGGCTTGAGTGTGAATCCTCGTGCCAGAATTTGGGAATTATCAGTGGGGGAACAACAGCGCGTCGAAGTGCTTAAAATGCTATTTCGCGGTGCAAAAGTACTTATTATGGATGAGCCTACCGCGGTTCTCACACCGCAGGAGGTGGATACCCTTTTTATGACGTTACGCGACATGACGAAGCGCGGTCATACGATTGTCTTTATCTCTCATAAGCTGGATGAAGTCGCCTCGATTGCGGACCGCGTTACCGTTCTTCGGCGCGGTGTCGTGACAGCAGCTGGTGAATCCACGAAGGGCACAACCAAGGCGCATCTTGCCAAATTGATGGTGGGTCGCGATGTGCTCTTTCTGGTTGACAAGAAAAAAGCAAAACCCGGTGATGTCGTGTTATCTGTGGAAAACCTTTGTGCAGAAAATGATCGTGGCTTGCCGGCGCTGCGGGAGGTGTCGTTACAACTGCGCGCTGGTGAAATTCTGGGAATCGCCGGGGTGGCCGGGAATGGTCAGCGTGAAGTAGCGGAGGTGCTTACAGGCTTGCGGAAGTTGACCTCAGGCAAAATCATGTTTGGTGATACATCATTGGATAGTCGTACAAATTGGATGGAAGTGGGGCAACAGCTGGCTCATATCCCGGAGGATCGTGCTGCCGTAGGTAGCGTTCCTACGCTTGGGGTGGCAGAGAACTTGATTCTCAAATGCTACAATCGTCCTCCCATCTCGACATCCTGGTCGATTAATCGGGCTGCGGTGCACGAGAATGGTGTCCGCCTGGTGGATAAATACAGGATTTCTACGCCGAGTGTTGACACACCGGTTCGCATGTTGTCGGGTGGCAATCTTCAAAAAGTCATCCTGGCAAGAGAAACATCAGGACATCCAAAATTGATGATTGCTGTCCATCCGACGCGCGGATTGGACGTAGGGGCGATCGAAGGAATCCACAGACTTCTCATCGAACTACGCGATCAAGGAACGGCGATTTTACTTATTTCAGAAGAACTCGATGAATTGTTTTCCCTCGCAGACCGAATCGCGGTCATGTATGAAGGACAAATCATTGGGGAAACCTCACCGGACCGTACGAACATTGATGCCATTGGCTTGATGATGGCGGGAGAAAAGGTGACAGAATGAATATCCCGGGAACCTCGTATCGTCTGAGGATCGAATCTCGTTTGGATAATCCGCGTTGGGTGGGAATTGTTTCCTCAATCCTGGGTATTCTTTTTGCTCTGTTTGTGGGCGGTTTTGTGCTAAAAGCTGCTGGCGCGAATCATCCCGTCGCTACCTATCGAGAAATCTTCAAAGAAGGGTTTGGGACTTTTGCGGATTGGCAGGCAGGTATTCACGCCCTCATCACGAATACGGAATGCCCAAAAGGCAAATTATGTTTTGGACCATTGTCTGATACATTAGTCAAAGCATCGCCCATTCTCCTGACTACGCTTGCTTGTATCGTTGCCTTTCGCATGAAACTATGGAACATTGGCGCGGACGGACAAATGTTTCTGGGCGCATGGGCAGCCACAGGTGTTGCCGTATTCGTGATGCCTGAAACTACTCCACGTTGGTTGATGTTGACAACGATGGGCCTGGCGGGGACGTTGGCTGGAGTTCTTTATGGCGCGATTCCCGGCTTTCTCAAAGCGCGTCTCAATATCAATGAGATCATCACAACTCTCATGTTAAATTATGTGGCGTACAAATGGCTGGAATTCTTTGTCGTTGTGGGCCCCTGGAGCATCGGGGATTTTGAATCGACCGGGCGTTTTCCTGCTTCTGCTACTTGGCCGCGTCTCACGGAATATGCAGATCGGTATCCAATCGCCGCTGGACTTACAACTCACCCCGGGATTTTTCTGGGAATAGCAGCAGCCCTTTTGCTTGCCTGGATTTTATATCGAAGTCGCTGGGGATATGAAATTCGCGTGATCGGTAATAATCCTAATGCGGCGCGCTACGCCGGAATCAGCTTGGCGCGCAATATTCTTCTTGTCATGTGTTTATCGGGCGGACTTGCTGGCTTGGCTGGCATGAACGAGGTCGCTGCATTGCGGGAACTCAATGG
>DATHUN010000299.1:0-1780 GCA_035462205.1 Anaerolineales bacterium | reverse complement strand
TATATCCCGGCGCACATGACTACTCAGGAGTTCTTTGCAATTGTCGCCTCGCACCTGACCGACAACGGCGTGCTGACGATCAACAGCGCCAGCGTCCCCGGCGACCGGCGACTCATCAACGGGCTTGCCACTACGATGGGAACTATCTTTCCCTCGATTTATACTGTGGACATTCCCGGCTCGCTCAACACCATGATCTTCGCGACGAAGCAAAAGACACAGCCGGAAAATTTCGCCGTGAACCTATTGACTCTTTCCCAGGATCCGACCGTGCATCCATTGTTGGTCTCCACGATGCAAACTACATTTGGCAATCTAAAATCGGGTTATGAAGTCACAACAGTCTTCACCGACGATCACGCCCCGATCGAATGGATCGTGAATGACATGGTCGTGAAGTTTATCCTGAGCGGAGGAGCGCAGTATTTACAGTAGTGCACCAAGGCTTGATATCAGAGGTTTGTTTACTCTCTGCTGATTTCCCCGCTATCGACATTCAAATACAATAAAGAGTTTTCTGCCCCATCCGTAATCACAATTCGGTTCAACTCCTTCCACTCCACGGTGACCAACAAACGCGGGTCTTCCTGGATCAGAACTTTTTGCGCAAGAGTTTGCGCATTGACCAAGACAATGCTGGTCGACTCGGCCGAGACGGTCTTCGAGGGGTAGTTCCCTGAACAGGGATGGATCGCCAACGTCAGCGCCAGCGATTCATCATCGGGTGACCAGACGATATTGCCCGCTTGAAAATCTTCGCCAGGATCAATCGGAATGTCCCGTTCTGCCCCTGTGGACAAATCTCTCACGACCAAACCGCGGTCTCCATAAGCTGGATACGCAACCATTGACTCGTCGGGTGACATTGCCAGCGCCAGCGCCCGCCCAGTCTGAGGCAGCAGTTCCTCCACGTTGCCATCCTGTAAATTTACGCGTTGCAGGTCAGAAAAGGTTTTAAATACGCTGCAGCCGTCCGGAACTACACGATGGCTGAAATAGAAATGTTGACCATCCTCAGACCACTTAAGAGGTGCCGGTACTGGAAATCCTAATCCAATTTCCTGGCGTTCGTCGATAATCCTCCAAAGAGTATTCCCATCCGCGCTAAAAATCAGCAAACGGACGTACGCCAACTGTTCGCTGGCGTTTGCCTTCGGGAAGGCAACCAGGCCGGCGGCAATCCATTTACCATCCGGTGATGTAGATGCCCATTCCTCTACAATCATTTGTGATAGGTCAATGCTGCCGGGAGAAATGGTCGGAACTTCAGTGGACGTTGAGTTTCTGGAGGAGGAAATCACTGGCATTGATGCTGGCGGTATCGTTGATGCTTGGAATGTAGACGTCACAGGCGTCACCGGCCCGCAGCTTTGACCCAGGAATATAACGACAAGCAGTGGTATCCATCGCTGGCACAAATGTTTTGAGATCATCCAAACCTTTCTCCTTCCATCCACGTGCCTGGCTCTATGCGAGCAGTTATATCATGCCCAAATATGGCTTACAATCGCTCTCATGAAGTATCCGATGCTCCTCTCCTGGCTTGTCACCTTGCTCATTCCTTTCGCACTCATTGGACTTGCGATCCGTGTCTTGCTCTCGCCTATTTTCTACAAGATCGAATACAACATGCCCTACTTTCCGCCGGATGAATATGGCTTCACCAAAGCTGACCGCTTGAAGTGGGCACCCTACGCGGTCAACTTTCTGGTCAGTAACGCCGATATATCCTACCTCGGCGATCTTAAATTTGATGATGGTACACCGCTCTACAATGAAC
>DATHUN010000298.1:0-5115 GCA_035462205.1 Anaerolineales bacterium | reverse complement strand
TGTTCGGAAGCGAGTATGGTCAAGCGACTTGTGTGATGGGTTCGACATTCCGATGGAATTACTGCCACCTATTTATCCTGCCACCCAGGTTCTGGGCAATCTCCGCACTGAAGCTGCTGAGTTGCTTGGACTTAGCACATCTACAAAAGTAATTCTCGGAAGTGGCGACGAACATGCTGCCTGTCTGGGCGCGGGCGTCACCGAACCCGGCTTGATTTGCGATATTGCGGGAACCGCCGAGCCGGTTTGTGCATCCAGTACGAGCGCCCTATTTGATGAAAGCGGACTGGTAGAAACGCATTGCCACGCGGATCCAGATCTATGGCTGCTGGAGAATCCAGGTTTCGTCTCCGGCGCAAACTATCGCTGGTTCCGAGATCAATTCTCCTCACAAGAAATGGCACAGAACGTCAACGCTTATGCCTTACTTGACGATGAAGCAGCAACCGTTCCGCCGGGCAGCGACGGTCTGATTATGTTGCCGTGTCTGATGGGTGCGATGGCGCCCACTTGGAACGCGGTCGCACGTGGCACATTTATGGGTTTTACTCTTGCTCACCGCCATGCTCATTTTGCACGCGCCGTACTCGAAGCATCCGCATATGCGATTCGAGATATTACCGGTCAAATGCTCCAGATGGGATTGCCTCTCAAGGAAATCCGCGCCGTCGGAGGCGGAGCGCGCAGTCCATTATGGAGGCAGATCAAGGCCGATGTGACCGGTTTGCCCGTTTCCCTGACAGATACGATCGAAACCACTGCATTAGGTGCTGGGATGCTCGCGCTGACTGGCTCGGGCATGGTTGATTCTTTGGACGAAGCAGTGAGTCTTACTACACATGTCATCGAAACACGTGATCCGAATCCTGAAACTCGTCCAGTTTACGAGGAATATTATCAGTTGTACCGCGCCAGTTATTTTTCCCTTCTGCCAATCTTTGAACAGGCTGCAAGAATCAACTCATGAACACTGAATCTTTGCTGAATGTAAAATGTTTTTTATTGGATATGGACGGCACGTTCAATCTTGGTGATCAGATCATCGATGGCTCGTTGTACTTCATCGAAACGTTGAATGAGCTTGGCAAGGATTATTTGTTTTTGACCAATAATTCCTCCAGACATCGCCGCCAATATGCAGAAAAAATCACGCGCCTTGGATTGCCTATTCCGGAAGAAAAAGTTTTTACTTCCGGGGAAGCGACTGCTCTCTATTTACGACAGCAGCGACCCTCCTCCCCCATCTATGTCGTGGGCACGCCGGCCCTGGAAGAGGAATTTCGTCTGCAAGGGTTTCAATTGGAAGAGACCAATCCAGAAACCATCGTGCTTGGCTTTGATACCACATTGACCTACCAAAAACTATGGAAGTTATGTGACTTCGTGCGCGCCGGGCTGCCATACATCGCCACACATCCTGATTTTAACTGTCCGACGGAAACGGGATTTATGCCCGACATTGGGGCGATGATCGCTTTTGTTCATGCATCCACCGGCCGCGAACCGGATCTCGTCGTTGGCAAACCCAACCGCCTGATCGTTGATGCCGTGGCGCATAAACTTGGATTGAAGATCGAAGAAATGGCGATGGTTGGCGATCGTCTTTATACCGATATTGCGCTTGGAAATACATCCGGTATTACAACTTGCCTCGTACTCAGCGGCGAAACACATCCGGAAGATTTGGTGGATTCTCCTCACCAGCCCACCTATTGTTTTGAAAATTTAGCTGCAATCGCAGAGTGGCTTCGCGAGCACACCCAGTGACTGTTCACTCATGATTAAGCGCCATGTCGTTGTGATTGGAGCAGGCTCCACGGGTGCAGCCATTGCGCACGACCTTGCGCTGCGCGGCCTGCAGGTGACGCTGGTGGAACGGCTTGGACCTGCCTCGGGTACGACCGGTCACAACCAGGCGCAACTCCACAGTGGTGCGCGCTATGCGGTCAATGATCCGCATTCGGCGCGCGAATGCGCTGAAGAAAACCTCGTTTTGAGAAGAATCATGCCGCATGCGCTGGAGCTCAACGATGGATTATTCATAGCGTTGAGAGAAGAACATCTTAATTATCGCGAGCCCTTCTTGGAGGGCTGCGCGCAATGCAATATACCAACCCGGGAGATGTCCCCCGCTGAGGCGCTGCAGATCGAGCCCGGTCTCAATCCCGGCCTGTTAGCTGCAATCCGTATTCCAGACGGAGTCTTCGACCCGTACCGTTTCACACTCAGCTTTATTGCAACTGCCCGTAAGAATGGTGCAACCTTTTTACCTTTTACAGAAGTCGTTGGCATCGAACAGGCATCTGGAAAAGTTCGAGTTCATCAAAAGGCAAACAATAAGATCGTCGAAATTAACTGTGACGCGATCATCAACGCAGCCGGTCCTTGGGCGCCGCGGATTGCGGAGATGGCAGGCGTGGCTTTAGCGGTTGAGGCTTCAGCAGGTGTGATGGTGACGTTGAGTCGTCGCTTATGCAATATGGTCATCAACTTACTGGCGCCGCCCGCCGATGGTGACATCATCGTGCCGCAACGAAATACCAGCATCCTCGGCACCACCTCCTGGACGGTGGAGGATCCCGATAATATTCCTATTCCACCGGATCATGTCGATCAGCTTCTTATCTTGGCCGAGTGGATGATGCCTGGTGCGAGCCAAGTTCCGGTGCGCGGCGTGATGGCAGCTGCACGCCCTTTGATCCACGATGAATCGACGTCCGGGCGCGCCTCGACACGCGGCGATCGTAGCTATGACCATGCCGATCAAGGTGCGCCAGGTTTCTTCTCCATTATCGGCGGCAAGACCACCACGGCGCGTCTGATGGCGGAAAAGATCAGTAATCTGGTCTGCTCCAATCTCGGCATCGACCGGCCCTGCCGGACGCGGATTGAGCCATTAGTTTCTTATCGCTTTGGGATGTGATCATGGACCGGCAACTCACGCTTCGGATTCTTCGTACAGCTCGTAGAGAACCGGCCCACAATTACTGGCAGGATTTCGAGATCACGGTTCCGGAGAGTGCGTACGTGCTTGATGGACTCGAAGCCGCATGGCGACAAGATTCATCCTTGCTGTTTCGTCACTCCTGTCACCATGCCTCGTGTGGCAGCTGCGGGATGCGCATTCAGGTCCGTGAACGCCTCTCGTGCATCACACCCGTTTTCGACGTTGCCCGAGACGGCATCATCCGTCTTGAACCTTTACGTAACTTCCCTATCGTCGCCGACCTGGTCGTGGATACGGGCGTATTGTCTCAGAAGTTGGAGCGTGTCCATGCCCCTATCATCAAAGAAGTCGATGCAGACCAGCACTTTGCCAATTGTATTGAATGTGGCCTGTGCATCAGCGCCTGTCCGGTCGCTGCCACGAGTAGTGCATATCTCGGTCCCGCGGTGCTTGCCGCGGCGCAGTCCGGCATGGCACTCGAGGAGGTCCGATCGCAAGTGGAGGGTCCCAATGGCGTTTGGCGCTGCCATAGCGCATTCGAATGTACGGCAGTTTGTCCTGCAGGCGTCGAACCGGCGACGGCGATCATGAACTTGCGAAAAGAATTATTGATGTCGGTCTTCAAGAAGAAAGGAAATTAAATGACAACATTAATGTATGATCCGGCTGATGGCGCGCATTTTTGGGAATCGATTCGTGAATTGCCCGGTTTCCCCGTCGGCGAAACGATGCCGATCCAGGAAATGATTTTTGAATCCGATGCCTTGTTCCGAATGAGCGAAGTTTTAAAGAAAGTGGGTGCACAGCAAGCCAAGCCGTTGATCATCGTGATGGACGAAACAGCGATGCTGCGAAATGGAGAAAATCTCAAAGAATTGATTCTGGGGACTCTACAAAGCGAAGGCTGGCAAACCCAGGTGACATGGATGCGCGCCGACGAGAGCGGACAGGTGCACACCGACATGCCGCATATCCGCCAGGTGCAAGCCAGCCTGAGTCCTGGTTGTTCCCTGCTTTCCGTTGGATCAGGTGTTGTGACGGATATTGCCAAACATGGTTCTTTTCTGTATCAACAGGAGACAGGCGAATCGATTCCCTACGTGGTGTTTCAAACTGCAAATAGCGTCAGCGCGTATACCTCGAATATGTCTCCGACCTTTGTAGATGGTGTCAAACGAACGCTGGATTCACGTTATCCGGACGCATTGATCTGTGACCTCGAAACCCTTCGCGATGCACCCGCCGCGTTCACTGCCGGTGGCATTGGCGATATGCTGGCGGTATTTGTCAGTTTCCCGGACTGGTATCTCGCACATTGCCTGGGTATGGATCCCACGTACTCAGAACTGGCAAAAAAACTCGTCGGCCCGCTCGATGAAATATTGCTCGAACACGCAGAAGGCATCAAGAACGGCGAGATGGAAAGTGTGGCTATTCTCGCCAAGATCATCGCGCTCGGCGGGCTGGCGATGTCGCTTTCCCATGCGACCACGCCGATGTCCGGTTTTGAGCACGTCATGTCGCACGTCCTGGATCTACAGGCAGAGATCAATCATGCGCCGTTAGCGGTGCACGGATCGCAGGTCGCACTGGCTGCACTGGCAGGAACAGAAATGTATCAGCGATTCTTGGCAGATTTCGAACCGGCAGAAGTCAATATAGAGGCTTGCTTTCCAACTGCCGATTCGATGAAAGAGCTGATCTTCGCCAACTTTGGAAGGATCGATCCGTCTGGCAAAGCGGCTGCCGAGTGCTGGGCCGATTACCAGCTAAAACTGGAGAAATGGCACGCGCATCGCGGCGACTTCGAAGCGACACTCAAAAATTGGGAGTCATTGCGCTCCGAGCTGCAGAAAGAAACTCGCCCCTCGGATGTGATTCTCCAAATCCTGCAGAAAGCGGGAGCGCCGACGCGCTGGTCACAGCTGGAGCCTGCTATCAGCGAGGATCAGGCACGGTTTGCATTCTTCAATGCATCGCTGATGCGCAAACGTCTGACACTGGGTGATATCTTGATCTTTACCCATTGGGATCGTGAACGTCTCTGGGATACGATCTGGAAGTTATATGCGTAATCGTCCATCGCCGATTCATGTCCCACGCTGGTTCGACCCGCGTGCTCGCCAGGCGGGTTCGTGGGCATTCATTCTCAATCGTCTATCCGCTCT
>DATHUN010000297.1:0-13856 GCA_035462205.1 Anaerolineales bacterium | reverse complement strand
GGATGAGGAGGGGATGATTGAGGCCGCCGTTCTGCCACTGCGCGATCTGGTCGTATTTCCGCGCATGGTATCGCCCATCTTTGTCGGGCAGGAGAGTTCGCTATTAGCGGTGCAGGAAGCACAAATGAAAGAGCAAACGGTGATCGGGCTCACGCAACACGATGCCGATCTCGATAACCCCGGACCGGACGATTTTCTGCCCGTCGGCGTGGAGATGGCAGTCGGGCGGCTGCTGCAAATGCCGGATGGCTCGCACTCAGCCCTCGTGCAGGGCCGCCGCCGTGTCGAGGTGGTCGAGTTCATACGCACAAAGCCATACTTGATGGTGCGAGCCCGCGTCGTGCCAGAACCCGAAACGGCGGACCGCCAAACCCAGGCGCTCATGCGCTCGGTGCTGGACCTTTTCGAGCGTTGTGTTCAACTCGACCGCTCTATTCCCGAGGAAGCGCATTTGTTTGCGTTGAATATTGCCGAGCCGGGTTGGCTGGCGGATATGATTGCCACGTCGATTTCGCTAAATTATGAAGCGAAGCAAAGCCTGCTACTGCTGCTCGATGCGCGCGGAAGATTGCAGGCATTAAATAAAATTCTGGCACAAGAAGTGGATGTGCTCGAGCTCGAGGACGAAATTCACTCGCGCGTCCAAAGCGAAGTGGATAAGAGCCAGCGTGAGTTTTATCTGCGTGAGCAGATGCGCCAGATTCAAAATGAACTGGGCGAAGGCGATATCTTTACCCGGGATGCGACCGAGCTAAAGAAGAAGGTGGAGGCGGCAAAGCTGCCCGATGAAGCCAAGCTGGTCGCCCTCAAGGAGTTGGAACGCCTCAACCAAATGCCGCCGATGGCGCCCGAAGTGGGAATCATTCGCACGTACATTGACTGGATTGTGGATCTGCCCTGGTCCGACTCCACGCCGGATAATTTGGATGTGAAGAATGCTGCCAAGGTACTGGATCGCGATCACTATGGCTTGAAAAAAGCCAAGGAACGTATTCTCGAATACATTGCGGTTCGTTCCTTGAAACCGAAGAAAGAGCGCCAGCCCATTCTTTGTTTTGTGGGACCTCCAGGTGTTGGTAAAACCTCTTTAGGACGTTCGATTGCAGAATCGCTCGGGCGTAAATTTGTGCGCGTCTCCCTGGGCGGTGTCCGTGACGAGGCCGAGATTCGCGGTCATCGCCGTACCTATATCGGCGCGCTGCCCGGACGGATCCTCCAAACCATGAAACGCGCCGGGACGAGCAACCCGCTCTTTATGCTGGACGAGATCGACAAGCTGTATTCCGATTTCCGCGGCGACCCAGCCTCGGCGATGTTGGAAGTGCTCGATCCCGAACAAAACTATGCCTTCAGCGATCATTACCTGGAGCTGCCGTTCGACCTTTCAAAGGTCATGTTTGTGACAACGGCAAACACCCTCAGCACCATTCCGGCGCCACTATTGGACCGCATGGAAGTGATCGAGTTCCCCGGCTATATCGAAGAGGAAAAAGTCGAGATCGCCAACCGTTATCTGATTCCGCGCCAGATCGATGAGAATGGATTGGATGGCGTCAATCTCACCTTCGAGCTGGATGCGATCCGCAAGATCATCCGTGAATATACTTACGAAGCGGGTGTCCGAAATTTGGAGCGGGAGATCGGGCGGGTCTGCCGCAAGGTAGCGCGCATGAAGGCTGAGGGACGAAAATATCCCACCATCGTCACGGCTGATTCTATTGAGAAATTCTTGGGTCCTCAACAGGTCTTTCAGACGGAAGCGGAACTCACGGATGAAGTAGGGGTAGTCACCAGTCTAGCCTGGACGGAAAATGGTGGTGAGATCATGCCGGTAGAGGTCGCAGTCCTCGAAGGCAAAGGCGGCTTGCAGATGACCGGTCAGATGGGCGATGTGATGCAGGAATCCGGTCAAGCCGCGCTGACCTATATCAAATCGCGGGCGCCGCAGCTCAACATTGACTTTGAAGTGTTCGAGCGCATGGATATCCACGTTCACATGCCGGAAGGCGGCATCCCAAAGGATGGTCCCTCCGCTGGCATCACGATGGCGACGGCTATCGTCTCGGCTCTGACCGGACGTCCCGTGTTTCGGCATGTCGGTATGACCGGTGAGATCACCCTGCGCGGACGTGTCCTGCCAATTGGCGGCGTGCGCGAGAAGGTGCTGGCTGCCCATCGCGCCGGGTTGAAGACGGTGATCCTGCCCGAAAAGAACCTGAAAGATTTGATCGATCTACCCAAGGCAGCCAAGACCGAGCTGAAGATCATTCCGGTCAAGCACATGGACGAGGTCCTGCAAATCGCTCTGGCACCCAAAGCGGTGATCGAGCCGCCGCGTCCCAGGCGGCAGCCAAAAGACGACAATCAAGACCAAGATGACGAATAATTCTTGACGAGATTCAGAAATGCGTAATACTTTGGTATTACGCATTTTATATTTCTGCACATCAATGATTCGGAGGAGAACATGGCATCACTTTCGGGTAAAGTGGTCATCATCACGGGTGCCTCTTCGGGGTTTGGCGCTGCTGCCGCAAGATTGTTTGCTCAAGAGGGATGCAAGCTGGTCCTAGCCGCGCGCAGGCTGGATAAACTGGAAGAGACGGCAAAGGAAATCCGTACACGTGGCGGGGATGCCCTGGCTGTTCCTGTCGATGTCAGTCAGCCGGAACAGATTCAAGCTCTTGTGCAGTCCACTATGAATGCATATGGCTCTATCGATGTGCTCTTCAACAATGCCGGCTTTGGTCGTTTGGATTGGTTCGAAGTTCTCGATCCGATCAGGGATATTCAAGCCCAAATTACAGTTGACCTGTTGGGTGTGATGTGGACGGCACGTGCCGTCCTACCGCAAATGTATCGGCAGCGCGGCGGACAGATCATCAATATGTGCTCGATCGCCGGCTGGGCGGCGCCTCCTTTGTATACGGTCTACTCCGCTGCAAAATTTGGTGTTCGTGGATTTACCGAAGCGTTACGCCGTGAGACAGCTCCCTTTGGTGTACATGTTTCGATCCTCTATCCTGGTAGTTCGCCAACCGAATTCCAACAACATGTCGGGCAGAACAAGGCGAAGCAGCGCTTCACAACTCCGCAATGGCTGCGAGTCACACCCAATGACGTAGCCCGCGGCGTGGTGAGTCTGGCGAAGCGACCGCGGCGCAGTCTCTTTTTACCGAAGATCATGGGACTGTCGGTGTTCGTTAATTCTCATTTTCCCGGCTTATCGGATGCGGCTCAAGCTCGAGCGTTCGCGTCCTATCATGCAGAGGATATGAAGTAATCAGGTTCGCCATTGAATGAAATACAGGAACGCAAAACGAAAACCGTTTTGCGTTTTTCATGATACGATTCCCCCGCAAAATTCATGGCAAACACACTGCGCGGCAAAGTTGTTCTGATCACCGGCGCCTCCTCCGGTTTTGGCGAGAACGCGGCGCGTCTCTTTGCCAAAGAGGGATGCAAGGTTGTGATGGCAGCGCGTCGATTAGAGCGATTGCAGGAACTGGTGGCAGATATTCAAAGCCAAGGCGGAGAGGCGATTGCTGTCCCGGTGGATATCAACCAAAGCGCAGAGATTTCCTTGATGGTGCAGACAACGCTCGACCTGTACCAACGGATCGATATCCTTTTCAACAATGCTGGCTTTGGGGCGCTGGATTGGTTTGAAGAACTCGACCCACAGCGTCACATCGAGACTCTGATCCGGGTCAACTTGATCGGGACTATGCTGGTGACACGTGCCGTACTGCCTGAAATGCTGGAGCAGGGGTCGGGACACATCATCAACATGGCATCTGTGGCAGGTTTGATTGCCGCACCGTTGCTTACAACATATTGCGCCAGTAAATACGGTCTGCGCGCTTTCACCGATTCCCTCCGGCGTGAGATTTCGCCATTCGGAATTAGAGTTTCTGGCATCTATCCTGGACCCGCCACAACGGAGTTCGGTACTCACCTCAAGACCCATCCAGCGCGCGAAACGATCAACCGCTTTGCCTTCTTACGAATGTCCTCAACATATGTGGCGCGCCGGGTGGTGGATCTTGCCAAGCGACCGCGGCGCAGTCTCGTCATTCCGTGGTGGTTCAATATCATTACGACATTCGACACATTGTTTCCCGTTATTGTGGATTGGATCCTCTACCTGTTCGCAAAAAAGACACATACCTTAGACTAAGATTATTGAAAAATCAAGGAGACTGACATGAACCAACCTCGTTTCGACAAACTAAATGCTTTGCTTGGCACCTCGGATATGGATGCCGTGATCCTCAATGCCGGTCCCACGCTGACGCATCTGACCGGCTTACAATTCCATTTGATGGAACGGCCGGTCGTATTGCTATATGCGAAGGATCAGGTTCCGGCGATTGTCATGCCGGAATTGGAATTACAAAAGGTTGCTTCCCTGCCTTATGAGTTGCAAGTCTTTGCCTATCCCGAAAACCCATCTGAGTGGGGGAATGTATTTCGTAAGGCAACGCAGGCCCTTGGACTCGAGGGAAAGCGAATCGGCGTTGAGCCGCGCCAGCTCCGCTTGCTTGAGTTCCGCTATGTCAAGGACGGCGCGCCTGAAGCGGATTATCCCGATGCGAGTGACATTCTATCCGCATTACGCCTGCGTAAGGATGAAGCCGAAGTGGACGCTATGCGTCATGCCGTGAAGATCGCGCAGGATGCCCTGGAAGCCACAATTCCGTCGATTAAGATTGGGATGACCGAACGAGAGCTTTCGTCTGAGCTGGTGACGCAACTGCTGAAGCATGGCTCCGAGCCTGAAATGCCGTTCGCACCGATTGTCTCGGGGGGACCGAATGCCGCCAACCCACATGCCTCTCCAAGCGATCGTAAGCTGCAGGCAGGCGATTTATTGGTGATCGACTGGGGCGCTACGTATGACAGTTATATCTCGGATCTGACGCGCACCTTTGCTGTCGGTGAAGTGGAGGACGAATACAGAAAGATCCACAAGATCGTGCAAGATGCCAATGCGGCTGGACGCGCCGCTGGTAAGCCGGGCGTCCCATGTGCTGCTGTGGACAAAGCCGCGCGGGATGTGATCCAGAATGCTGGATACGGTATGTATTTCACGCATCGTACCGGTCATGGCATCGGCATGGAGGGTCACGAGGAGCCCTATATGCGTGGCGACAATATGCAACTGCTGGAACCGGGCATGGCATTTACCGTGGAACCCGGCATTTATCTCCCAGATCGTAACGGCGTGCGGATTGAAGACAACGTGGTCATTACTGAAACGGGTGCAGATGTTCTATCCGACATGCCGCGCGAGCTTCGAGTGGTGGGTTGAGGTGATTTACTCATAAATGTCACCCTCCCGAGGGCCGTCTCGCTCCGCACCTGTCCCTGACCGGAAAGTATCAGGGATCGGGCTCGCAGCCCGAACGGGGGACATCGTACCCCTGGCCGCGAGTGATCGCGTTGGTGCCGGTGGTGAAGAGCGCTCTCAGTTTGACATAAAGTTGAATTATGCATTTGAAACTCGACCGGGAAAATTACGGCAAGTGGATTTTGATCGGTGCAACCTTGGTGATTTGGTTGACGATCATCCTTTTGTTTAAATCATACGGATATTGGGAAACATGGGCGTTATGGGACGTTCCAACCTGGAAAGTCACTTTCCTCGATTTTCGACTCATTCCCGGCAGTGCGGAATCGTTTGCCCACGGTTACGAGCCGTCTGTCGAGAATCCGTATGATCCTACCCATCGAATCTTTAATTACCCGGCGTTCTGGCGTTTGTTTTTCTATACCGGCATTACGCAAGCCGATACGATTTGGATCAGCATCACTATGATTGTGCTGTTCTTTATCGGCGTCTTCTTATTCCCTGGAAAGCTATCCGCTCCTGGCGTCATCGCCATGCTACTTATTGTGTTTTCCCCGGCCTCCATGCTGCTCTATGAACGTGGGAACGTGGACTTAATCATGTTTTTTATCTGTGCACTGATTGTCTTTGCGGAAAGTTATTCTGCCTCTACTGCCGCAGGACTCATTGCGCTGGCTTCTGTGATGAAATTGTTCCCGTTTTTCGGTGTCAGTGTTTTACTCAAAGAGACGAAGAATAAATTTTGGCTGCTGTTTGCCAGTTGTTTTCTAGTCCTGGTTCTATACGTTGCTGCCACCTTAGACAGTGTGAAGACGTCCTGGAATTACACCATGCGCGGCGATGGCTTATCGTACGGGACAAACATTCTTGTCACAAGGTATGAAGTCGCCATCACTAATTTCCTATCCCAACGATATTCCCTCATGTTTGTCCACTGGCTGATTAAGTATGGAATGCTGACCATGGCACTTGTTCTCCTTTTTATCACGATCATTCTGGCATTCCGAAATCAACACCAGCCGGTTGTCCTGGACGAGCGCAATCTGGCGGCTTTTCGTATGGGCGCATCTATTTATGTAGGCACATTTTTGCTCGGAAATAATTGGGATTACCGTCTTGCATTCCTGGTATTTCTCATGCCCCAGCTCGTGGATTGGATGTTTACTTCCAATAAGCTCCATCGCTTGCTGGCATGGCTTGCTATATTCATGGTCCTGGCCTCCTGCTGGCATTTGATGATCTCGGAAATATCGCTGAAATCCTTTTTAGAAACCACGCGAGCAACCAGGAAGTTCTGGCTTTTTGCCGACGAAATTTTTAACTGGCTGCTTTTCTTAGATCTAGGCTATCTGTTCGTCGCCTCCTTGCCTGACTGGTTAAAAGAGCAACTAAGCAGCCGATTTTCGAATAGGAAGCCTGTAGGTTCTACCCAAACAGTATGAAATCCCTAATCACCCAATATCTGGATTCGGCGACGGAGAAGTTGCTATGAGCAGCTACTGCGATTACTGCAATTCACATCCGGAAGATATTTTCAACAAGACCTATCACGATACGCAATATGGATTTCCATTGAAGGACGATAACCCACTCTTCGAACGTCTCATCCTCGAGATCAACCAGGCAGGTCTTTCCTGGATCACTATTTTGCGAAAATCCGAAAACTTTCACAACGCGTATGACGGCTTTGATATTGCCAAAGTAGCAATGTACGGGGAAAAAGATATAGAGCGTTTGCTCAACGATGCGGGCATTATTCGCAACCGTCTTAAGATCAACGCCGCCATCGTCAATGCGCGGAAGATCGTGCAGTTACAGAAGGAAAGCGGTTCCTTTCATGACTGGCTCGACTCCAATCATCCGCTCACCAAAGAAGAATGGGTCAAGCTTTTCAAAAAGACGTTTGTCTTTACAGGGGGTGAAATCGTCAATGAGTTCCTCCTGTCCACCGGGTATTTGCCCGGGGCGCATGAGGAAAATTGTCCCACGTACAAAAAGGTAGCATTGCTACGTCCTGCGTGGATGCGCGGCGGATAGTCTATAATTTCCTTATGAACCGAATTATCCCTACGGCGGAGCCTTTTCTACTCTTAGGTCAGCCGTCGAAACCCGCCTGCCTGCTCATCCACGGATTCACCGGCACGCCGAAAGAGATGCGTTGGATGGGGGACTTCCTTAACCAGCAGGGATATACTTGCCTTGGGATTCGCCTTGCCGGACATGCAACGAAACCGGAGGATATGGTCCACTCTTTATGGACCGACTGGACCACTTCGGTGGAAGATGGATATCATCTCCTGCGTGGGATAGTGGATAACATCTTCCTGGTTGGTCTTTCGATGGGCGGAATCTTATCCCTGCTCATGTCTACTCGTTTGGATGTAAAAGGCGTTGTGGCTATGTCCACGCCGCATCGTTTGCCGGTGGATTATCCATTATGGGCCATGCGCCTGATGAGCACGTTTATGAGATATCGCCCCAAAGGGAGCGCCGAGCCGGGTAGCGGTTGGTTTGACCCAACGGCCTGGATGGACCATATCTCGTACCCACAGAACCCGGTTCGCTCCGTGGTGGAGCTCAAGCTGCTGCTTCTTGAAATGCAAAAGGCTCTACCAAATGTAAAAGTTCCTGTGCTGCTGATTCATTCCAATGACGATACCTACGTGGTGTCGCAAAATATGCAAGCGATCTACGAGGGGCTGCACAGCGCATCGGATAAGACCAAGCTCGCCATCACGGGATCCGGCCACGTGCTGCCGCGGGATGCGGCTCGCCGACAGGTCTTTCAATCCACGCTCGAGTTCCTGCAAAGAATAGAATCGTCAAAGGAATCAACTTGAACCGCAATCTACCGTTCGTCGCAACCGCATTGTTGCTTTGGGGATTTGGCGAAGGGATGTTTTTTAATTTCGTGCCGATCTATCTGGATCGGCAGTTTCATCTCAGCGAATATAGCATTGGATTCGTCCTCGGCGCATTTGGCTTGTCGATGGCTGTGACGCATATCCCGGCCGGACGACTTGCCGATCAAATCGGTCGCAAACCTTTACTACTCAGCGCCTGGGTGCTGGGTTTGTTCTCGGCGTTGATCATGGGGATTGCATTATCGCTGCCATTATTCCTGATCGGATTGTTCGGTTACGGTCTAACGGCATTCGTCTCCGCACCGTTGAGCAGCTACGTGACCGCGGCGCGCGGGGAATGGCCCGTGAGCAAGGTCCTGGCGCTGACGACCGCCACTTTCGGCATGGGCATGGTACTGGGTCCGGTCACCGGCGGGTGGATTGGTGATCATTATGGGATGCGAATGAGCTTTATCGTGGCAACGGCTGTGTTTATCTTTTCGAACATTGCACTCTTTTTTATTGAAGCACAACCGATCGATCAGCACGACCCGCAAGATCCGCCACCGAAGTTAATAAGTAACAGGCGCTTTATTATGTTGATGGGCGTGCTCACGTTCGCCATCTTTTCCATGTATATTGCCCAGCCTCTGACACCGAATTTCCTGGCAGGTGTGCGCGGACTTTCCTTAAGCGAGACCGGCATCGTCTTTACTGTTGGTGCATTGGGAAACTCTTTGATGGCAATCTTGTTCAGTCGTGTCGAACCACGCCGCGGATTTCTTTTGGCGCAAATGCTTGTCATCTTATTTGCGATTTTTATATGGAAGGGCACCAGTCTACCCAGCTTTGCTCTCGGATATTTTCTGCTGGGAGGCTTTCGAGCGGGACGTCCGATGGCGATGGCGCAGGCGCGTGAGCTTGTCCATGATTCGCAAATGGGCATTACCTACGGAGTTATGGAAACCATCAACTCGGTTATTTTTGTCCTCACGCCGCCTCTGGCAGGTGTTCTCTTCGAACGTGACCCCATGCTGGTTTACCCCCTGGCGATTGGGTTGATCCTGATCTCCATTTTTGTCACCTATCAATTTTCTCCGCAAAAGGTGAGCTATGCTTGAAATCGTCTCCTTCACATTAGGTCCCGCCCGGACGAACGCATATCTGGTCGCCGATTCAGAAACTCGGGATGCAGCCGTAATTGATCCCTCCTGGGAGGGGCAGGTCATCCTTGAAGCCGCCCAAAAACGCGGCTGGCGCATTGCTCACCTCTGGTACACACACGCACACTTCGATCACATCGGCGGCGCGGGTGCGATCGCCGACGCGTTGAATCCGTTGCCACTGGTGGCTTTGCATCCCAACGACCACGTATTATGGAGAGCAGGAGGAGGGGGAGCAATGTTCGGATTTGATATAGACCCGGGTCCCGAACCGACAATCGATTTTGTGCACGGACAAATTTTGAAACTAGGAAATGTAGAATTTGAAGTCCGATTCACGCCAGGACATACGACCGGCCACTGTATCCTTTACGTTCCCTTGGCTGGTGTATGTTTCTGCGGTGACCTGATCTTTGCCGGTTCGGTTGGTCGCACCGATTTCCCGGGCGGGAGCTGGGAGCATCTGGAAGAAAGTATTCGAACGCAGGTTTATACCTTACCAGATGAAACACGTTTACTGCCCGGTCACGGACCGGAAACGACGGTGGAGGAGGAAAAAAGAAATAATCCGTTCGTGCCGGGATAAAAGCGTAGGGAACGGCTTGCTCTGCATGCTTCGCGAGCTGCCGTTCCCTACGTTGGATTGATTAAAATCCGTTCTTTTTAATTACATTCCTATACCACTTGGCGCTGTCTTTCAGCGTGCGCTTTTGTGTTTTGTAATCCACCCAGATAATGCCAAAGCGCTGACTGTATCCAAACGACCATTCGAAATTATCCAGCAACGACCAGACAAAATAGCCTGCCAGTGGCACACCAGCCTGGATCGCGCGATGCATGGCGACAAAATGTGTGCGCAGATAATTGGTTCGATAGATATCCGCGACCTTTCCCTTTTCGTCGGGTGGCGTGGAATAACTGGCACCATTTTCTGTGATGTAGAGTTTTGGCGGGTTGTAGTTGAAATAGACTCGGGCTAATATGCCCATCAATCCATCCGGAAAGTTCTCCCAGGGCATTTCTGTCCAGTATTCCGGCGTGCGCGGCTGAGGGAACACCGTTTGAGGTTCATTCTCTTTTTCGCCGGCGCGGATGACGTTACGAGAGTAGTAATTCAATCCAATAAAATCGGTGGAGACGGCAATGGCCTTCATGTCGCCGGCCTGGACAAAGTCGAAGCCGTCGGCCAGAGCATTCTGCTTGCGCAAGTCTTCGGTTACGTCGGAGGGATAGCCGCGTCCGAAGACGGGGTCGGCGAACCAGCGGAACCAGCTTCCATCGTTTTGCCGCGTCAAGTCCCGGTCTGAGTAGCTGTTCGAGGCGGGGACGTTCCAGCCGATGTTCAAGGTGATGCCTGCTTCCGAGTCCGGGCTGTTTCGATGAATAACCGGAACCGCCCAGCCATGGGAGAGCAAAAGATGATGGGCAGCGCGAACCGCAAGTTTGTAATCTGTTTTTCCTGGCGCGTGAACGCCTGTGCCGTATCCCAGCCAGGCGACGACGGCCGGCTCATTGTGGGTGATCCAATTTTTAACGCGGTCACCCAGGGTGCGGGTGACAAGGTCTGTATATTCCACAAATGCTTCTGCCATGAAGCGTTCTGCCCAACCGCCTTCGTCCTCCAAAACTTGGGGCGCGTCCCAGTGAAATAATGTGACAAAGGGTTTGATGTTCGCCTCGAGCAGTCCATCGACGAGCCGGCTGTAAAAATCCAAGCCCTTTTCGTTGATCTTGCCGCGTCCGGCCGGCAGGAGGCGCGGCCACGAGATCGAAAAGCGATAGGCTTGCAAGCCAAGCTTTTTCATCAAGCCGATGTCTTTTTTCCAGAGGCGATAATGATCATCCGCGATATCGCCCGTTTCGTTGTTCAAGATCTTACCGGGTGTATGGGCAAAACGGTCCCAAGTGGATTCACCTTTGCCATGTTTATCCCAGGCGCCGTCGATCTGGTACGAAGCCGTCGCGGCGCCCCATAGAAAGTCTTTCGGAAAAATGATCTTATTTGCCATTGGATGCTCCCTTGTTAGGATTGAGATAATTTCTTGCTGATGTCCGGTGCACTTTCCAGAGTGAAGGATAGATGCCTATCTTTATTTGCATTCGATCCTGTCAGGCGTTGACTCGCCGTATGTCAGGCCATATCCAAATGGGAACAGCGGGGCATCGCAACCGGTTTTGCTTGCTGAGTTGTTGACATTGATGGGTAATTGTTCATTTGTGCGAGGCCAGGAATAAGCGGTCTTCCCAGTGAACGGGTAATCACCGAAAAGCACATCTGCAATGCCACCGCCTTCCGTACCGGGAAGCCAGGCGGCAACCCATGCGTCCGCCATATTAAGCTGGTTGGTGATGACACGCGGACGCCCAGAGATAAGTATAACAACCAGATGTTGGCTTTGCTTGTGTGTTTCTTCCAAGAGTTGCACTTCCTGCTCATTTAGCGAAATATCGGCGCGGTCGCCTACGCCTTCGGCATAGGGTTCTTCGGCGAGAACCACAATCCCCACATCTGCTACCAGCGGAGCGCCGTTCGTCTCTTGGAACTCGCTGAAATTGCCAGCGCGGTTGTATTCGACCCGCGCCCCAGAATTGACAGCCGCTTTGATACCACTAAAGATGGTTGTCCCCTGGTTGTCATTACCCGGTTTGCCCTGCCATTCCAGAGTCCAGCCGCCGGACTGCAAGCCGATATTGTTCGCTCCTTCGCCGGCAACGAAGATGACTGGTGTATCTTTGCTCAAAGGCAAGATATTATCTTTGTTCTTCAGTAGCACCAACGACTCCCGGACCGCTTGACGCGCCAAATCCACGTGCTCCGGCGAGCGGACCGTCGCCTGGAACTTCCTGTTGGGCATGGGCTGCTCGAAAAGTCCGAGGGCGAATTTAACGCGCAGGATGCGGCGCACGGCCTCGTCCACGCGGGACTCTGGGATATCACCGTTATTGACAGCTTGTCCAATCGTCTCGATGAACTTGATGTAATCATACGGGACCATGTTCATGTCCACACCCGCGTTGACTGAGGTTACGATGGAGGCATAATAATCGTCCGGGTAGATCTGGTCCATCGCCTGCCAATCCGAAACGATGAACCCATTAAAGCCTAACTCATCTTTGAGAACCTTCGAAAGCAGATATTGTTGGGCGTGCATCTTGGTTCCCTTCCAACTGCTAAAGGATGCCATCACACTGAATGCACCGGTATTCACGGCGCTCTGATAGGGAGCTAGGTACAGCTCGCGCACCACTGCTTCCGGCACCTGCATATTGCCCTGATCCAGTTTGTAATCTTCAGTCCGAGAAGAGCCCCAGATGGTTGCGCCGTCCCCGATAAAATGCTTCGGTGTGGCAAGCGTGAAAATCGACTGGCTCGGACCGGCTTCATCTCCATTTTGAAGTGTTTGCATGCCCTTGATATACGCCGTTCCCAGCGATGTAACGATCGGGGTGTTCTCGCTGTACCCCTCGTAGGTTCGTCCCCAGCGGACATCCTGTACCACGGCGAGGACGGGCGCAAAGTTCCATGGGATTCCGGTCGCCAATATTTCCTCGGCCGTGGCGCGTCCAATCTTTTCCACAAGTTCGGGATCATTGCCTGCGCCGAGGCCGATGTTATGCGGGAAGATGGTCGCATTCATGAGATTGCCGTGCCCGTGGACGGCATCCACACCGTAAAGGATGGGAATTTGCAATCGGGTTGCGATAGCCTCCTGCTGAAATTTCTCCACCATGGCATACCATTCTTGGGGAGTATTTTTCTCGGGCGAGGCGCCGCCACCACTTAAGATGGAGCCGATGAAATATTTAGTGATGTCACCGGGCCGGATGCTGTTCTTTTCCACCTGCGTCATCTGGCCAATTTTTTCATCGAGTGTCATGTGCTTAAGTAAATCTTCCACGCGCTCCTCCACCGGTAGCAATGGATTTGTGTAAACCGCAGCGCTGCTTTTCGCGGTTGCCGTCGGTTGCACAACTGCTTGCGATGTGGGTACTGCTCCACTGCCACATGCGGAGAGGAGGAAGGAAAGAAGAGAAAGGAAAGAAATTGTGCGATTCATTCTGCTTCTGTGATCACACTGAGCGAGCATATTTACAGGGCTCCACTGCTGCTCAGCCCTTCCACTCGCCGGGAGGAGTTTTCAATAACACCATCTTTCAACGTCAACACCTGATCGACATACGAATCCACGATTGGGTCGTGCGAAACCATGAGCATTGTGATGTGTTGTTGTTCTACTAACTCACGGAAGAACGAAAGCAATTCGCGGGTAGTCTTGCTATCCAATTCACCGGTTGGTTCATCAGCGAGGATCAATTGGGCGCGGTTTGCCAACGCCAGCGCGATTGCCACGCGCTGCTGCTGCCCGCCGGACATTTCGTAGGGACGGTGATCCTTCCATTTGCTCAGCCCTACGATCTCCAAACATTCCAGTGCACGTTGGTCGCGTGCAATGTAATCATCGCCTTTGATGCGCAACAAGAGCTCAATATTTTCAT
>DATHUN010000296.1:0-2431 GCA_035462205.1 Anaerolineales bacterium | reverse complement strand
GATCGCAAGCACGAAGCCCAGCGCCACTAATGCCTCACGAACACGAAGCCCGATTATCACCAGCGCGCCGGCAATCAGCTCGACGAAAGGAATGACGACACCCATCGCCCAGAGCGACCAGACCGGTAGAAACGTGTCGGCGAACGGCAGGAAGTATTTACGAGCGTGATTGAGTGGTCCAAGTTGAAACACCTTCATCACTCCAGCCATGAAGAAGATCAGCCCGAGGACGAGGCGCGCAAACAAAATGGCCCAGGCTCGATCGATTGCGGCAGTTGGTTTAGCTATTTCCGGCTGACTCATGATCGTTGCTCCTTTAACGGCTGATCTGTAATGTCTTCAGTTTAAGTGTTGACGTGCGTGATTCAGAGAGCCATCGGAGAGACTCTTTTTTTGCATCTCAAGGTTCTTCGTCTCTAAGCGCTTTTGCCTCAAAGTAGGAGATCATTCTTGGATCGGGTCCGTACAGGGTGCGGTAGCGACCTGGTCAATGATCAGCATAAGATATTTCCTAACGATTTTGACTTATCTGATCGATCAGGTCACTACCGCTCCCTGTACGGACCCGATCCAAAGGCGATTCCTGACTTTTGAGGTAAAGCCGTCTCGAAGCTCTATTCAAACTCAGTCACCTCAAGGAGAAAGTGAATGCTATCTCTTTCCTTACGTTACCTCGTGTTCTTCTCCATTGCCATACTCCTCGCCGCCAACGATACCGCTAATGCCTGCTCATGCGGTCCCCGCCCCTCGGTGTTCGACTCATTTGAAAAGTCTGATGAAGTCGTAATCCTGCGGGCTATATCTGTCGAGAAAGTCGAAAACAGAGAAGACTCGGGATACGTTAATGGTGTTAAGTCGACGACCATGGTTGTAGAGAAGGTGTTCAAGGGCAAGCTCAAGGTAAGAGATGAGATTGTTTTTGGACAAGGCGGAGGCGCCGATTGCATTTGGACCTTCGACGAAGAAGTAGTGGGCCGGCAATTCCTGTTTTACTTAGCGCGTCCCGAGAAACTTGCGGCAGATGGTTTCCCTGCGTCGAAAGAAGAGGCTAACTTATGGTTTGGCTTTGGCTGTGGACGGTCAACGGAACTGGAAGGCGCTACCGAGGATCTGCTTTACCTCGAAAATATTTCCAAGGTCCGCGGCAAGACTCGAATCTCGGGAACCCTTGGCGGTGGCTTCAAATATCCTGATATCGACGTTGACGGAAAGAAAATCAAGATCATTGGACCAAAGAAAACCTACGTAACAAAGACAGATAAAAACGGGGTGTTCGAGATTTACGGTCTACCACCGGGAAAGTATTTCATCGAACCAGAAATTCCCGCTGGCTGGAAGATTGATCCGTCCTGGCTCAGGTACTCGCAGAATATTGTTGCAGATGAATCTGGACAGCCGGAAATGAGATCGTCGAAGCAGTTCGCGGTTATGCTCGAGCCGAAGCAACACGCGAGTGTTGACATTGCATTTACTGTCGAAAACTCGGTACGCGGCCGAGTGCTTGATCCAAAAGGAAGAGGAATGTACCGCGTTTGTGTTCACCTGGTGGATCGTGACCAGGAGGCTGGGGGACCATCAGATTGCACCGATGAGCAGGGACGGTTCGAAATCACTGAAATTCCGGAAGGCCAATACGTGCTCGTCGCAAACCAGGATGGAAAGCCAACTAATCGCGAGCCCTTTCCGAAGATCTTTTACCCAAACGTATCCGAGCGCGAGCGTGCGGCCGTGATCAATATTAGGCCGGGCGAGAAACTAACCAATCTTGATATCGTCATTCCGAAATTGGAAGAGACCATTACGATCACGGGCGTGTTGCAATACTCCGATGGTAAGCCAGTTGTCGAACAGTGGGTGAACTTTAAGGTCATTACGCAAAATGAAAAGGTTGACGGTCATGTGTCGGAGAAAACTGATGGTGCCGGCCGCTTCACTCTGACCGTCTTGAAGGGATTAACGGGTGAGCTGTCGGGGGAAGATTGGCTGCTGAAAGGTCTTTACAAGAACTGCCCGAAGGTCGATGAGCTAATTGCGAAGAGTGGTGACAACAGCGTCACGGTTTATAGTAACGTAGTCAAGCTTACGACTGAGCAAGACGTGTACAACGTTGAGTTGACGTTGCCGTTTCCGCTCTGCGAGAAAACGAAAGAGTGATTTGGATTTGAGGGACAATGATGAAATTTTTCTTTTTGATAATCGCGCTGTCATTTCTGCCGTTGCCGGCGGCGTCATACGCGAAAATTTCGAATACGAATGAACTGATCAGTGCGATGCAGAAGAAGTATGGAAAGTCGTGGTACAAGACTGCGACCTTCGTTCAGGAAACAACGAATATCGAAGCCGATGGAAAATCCAAGGTCGAAACCTGGTACGAAGCGATGTCAGTGCCCGGTAGTTTGCGCATCGACTTTACGCCAACCTCTGAAGGCAA
>DATHUN010000295.1:0-26544 GCA_035462205.1 Anaerolineales bacterium | reverse complement strand
ATAAAGCTCACGATGGAAGCGAACGGGAATGGCGGTGCAGTCTTCGATATAGAAGACGGTGGACCTGGCAGTCCTCAAGAGGAATACGAAAAGGTTTTTGAGCGTTTCTACCAGATTAGCCGCGGGGATGCACGAGAATATGGTGGTCTTGGAATAGGTTTGTTTATCACTCGAGCAGTGTTTTCAAACCTCCGCGGCAGAGTGACCATCTTGCCTAGTTCTAGCGGATGTCATGTACAAGCCATTCTTCCCCCGATGGAGGCCGAAGACATTATATATGGATGAGAGAACCATTCCGCTAAAAGAGTATTGGGCTGCAAAGGAAGCCACTCGTAAATCCGGGATGAAACAATGGGGAGAGGACCTGCACTACCGTGCACTGTTCGAGCAGACAAGCGAATGTGTTTTCATCATTGGTTTAGATTTTTGCTATCTGGCGGCAAACCAACAGGCTTTGAACCTGCTAGGTTATGAAGAGCATGAGCTAGTCGGTATGCCGGTCAGCAATGTCATCTCACAGGACGATTCTCTTGGTCAGAAATCCCTCTCCATTGAGGAATCTCATCTGTATGAGCGCATCCTGAAACGCCGGGACGGCTCAACTCTTCCGGTAGAGGTAAGTACATCCATCATCTATAACGAAAATCTGGAACCGATACATATCCAAAGCATCGCACGAGATATTTCGGAACGCAGAAATGCAGAGAGGACTCAGCAGCGGCACACTCAAATTCTATCCGCCATTGCTGATGCCACAGCCCGATTATTACGCTCGTCAAGCATTGAGATCAAAATCCCTGAGATATTGGAGATGCTCGGTTTGGCAATGAATGTGTCTGGTTGTGCCATTTTTGAAATAGATACTTTTTCTCAAACACCACTTGTGCAAGTCCGCTTCAAATGGCAAAGCTCAACTGTCGCTAGTTTTGATGTGGCATCTGTCATTGGGGAGTTCATCCCGAAACTCTTACGCCTAAATGGTGAGATATTTCCATCTTACCGGGCAGAAAATTACGATGCTTCATTTTCAAAACCAAGTTTCATTGCTATTCCGATCCATGGCAATCTGGGCTCGTGGGGGTATCTGGGTTTCTTCGATGATGCAAGCCAACTTGCATGGTCACCTACCGAACTGGATGCGGCGCAGACAGCAGCTAATTTGATTGGAGCTGCCTTACAGCGTAATCGTTATGAAGAAACGATTCGTATGAATGAGGCCCGTAATAGGATTATCTTGGAAGCATTGCCCGATTTATTAGTAAGAATTGACATCGCAGGCAGTATCCTTGATTATAGCGTCCACATCGATCATCCACTGTATATTCAGCGTGACATGATCATTGGAAAAGCATTTTCGCAAATTTGGCCCGCAGAAATAGTAGAGAGGATTATCGGAGATGTCAACAAAATCTCATTTGCGGCTCCATGCTATGTCGAAGAATTTCGCCTTCCTTATAGCAATCAGGCTTATGAATCCAGGCTTTACCCTATTAATTCTAATGAAGCAGTCATAGTGATCCGTGATATTACGGAGCAAGCAAAACTTAACGAAATGAAATCTGATTTTCTTAACCGGGCATCACATGAATTAAGGACACCACTCACAACCGCCATGCTGATGGCTGAGCTAATTCAAGAGGGTGGAACGCCTGAGGAATTGGACGAATACTGGCACACTCTCAAAAGTGAACTAAACCGCCAGAAGATCCTCATTGATCGATTGCTAATTGCAGGACGTCTTGAAAGCGGCATGATGAAGCTAGAAACGGGACCACTTAACATTATCCCGGTGCTAGAAGATTCAATCTCAGCAATCAAACCATTAGCATCCAAGGGAAAAATATCCGTTAATCTAAAGGTGCCGCAATGCGCTGTCAACGCAATTGGCGATAAAAGCGGTTTGCAGCAGGTCTTTATTAATCTGATCAGCAATGGGGTGAAATTTTCTCGTCCAGGTGGAAGGCTGGAAGTTACTATTTCAGAGCTCGAAACAGAGGTACAAATTGCCATTGAAGACAGTGGATTGGGTATTCCTGAAGACGCAATGGCACATCTTTTTGAGCGGTTCTATCGAGCCAAAAATGTAACTATTGCCGAAATACCGGGAAGTGGGATTGGCCTGTATATCGTGAAATCTATTGTTGATGCACTAGGTGGAACAATTAGTGCGAGTAGCATTTTAAACCATGGAACCACATTCACAATCAGGTTAAGGCGCTGTGAATGAACTATCAGATGTAATTCACATCCTTCACGGCTTCCCAGAGAATTTCCTATGATTTTTGTAGAACCTGAAGTAAAGATCATACTGAAGTATGATATGACTTATATAGCTGAAATTACATTGTGAAATGAATGGTTAACAGTGGGGAAATTTCAAGCACTATTTTTGTTTTTTGAGACCCCAACATATTATCCTGCATATAAGCTGATGGCTCTAAATTAAGGGACCGTGTACCCGCCAGCCCTTTTACATTACTAAATATTTACATTTCTAGTTTAGTGAAGCTCGGATATTTCACTTGGGCTCACCAAAGGGGATGTAGTACTCATGACAAGATTTGGCATTAAAGATCTTAAGAGATTCAAAATTATGCCTAGGCCAGCACCAATATTGTTTGCTGACAGGTGCGACGATCACGTTCCCCGGCCCATGCAATATTTAGAATCGCCTTTGACTACTGATGGGACAAATCATTGCAGTTGCATCTCTATCACTTGTACGCGGGGCTTACCGCACCTTTCAGCGTAACAGTTAATTTCAAAGATTACACTATCAATGTATTCGCTAATGACGGAAAGTTCAAAGAGAAGTGTTTGTGCACGCATCAAGGGAAAACGAGCAACTTTTTCAGAGCACCTCATTTCTTGGGATGCTTTCACTAACTTTTCAAGCTCTTGGAGCAACTGTTCTCTCTCCATAAGGGTCGTATGAAGCAGCTCCCGGCCGTCTAAATATTGGTAAATGGTATCCTGATCCACGGTCATCATAAACTACTTCCAAGGTTCAATTCTAGAATCCCTCGCGAAAAGACATAGCTGATTTGGGAACAGCTGGTTCGGCAGCCGCAATGATACCCCAGGCAATCAGCTGATCTTCAATACGTGCAATATAGAGTAAGCATTGTAAATCTCCGAAGAGCTTAGCGGTTTGTGCAACCTCATTTCGCTGCTGCGCTGCCTCTCGTAAATACTTCCAATCGAGCCATGAAAAGGCGGTAGTTGCACTATCAATGAGTTCATGCAATTGGGTCCCGGGACTTGTAAACAATCCATCCTCTTTCGCTAGAAGAAGAACTTTGGTTAGTACATCAAATGCAAGTATTAAGGGGAGGTTATAGAGAACATCGCCAAACGTGGGTGATTGCTTGTCGTCGAACGCAAACGTGGAGACGACTAGACGACGGACACGCTCACGCATTCGAACCACTCCACGCCATTCGGACTGTAAAGTTGCCAAGGCACTGGGATTCACGATCATTTATTGCTTCCTCTCAAAAAAACACCGTCCAAAGTAGGACGGCTCAGATCATGACAAGTCACCTTCAAACCCCATTAAAACCCGATTGACTGTCAAACTAAGGGTAACGGAAATTCAGTTTAGCGGGCTCGATGAGAACAAAATGCACTTTGATGATTGCACTGCAGAAGATTATTGCAGACTTCCGTTACTTATTTAATTATAAGGATGCTGGTAATGGCAGGAAGTGACATTCTTCGTGAATTCAGATAATTTTTGTCATATTTACCTGGAAAGGAATAAGGCGGTACTTTTATCATCCAAGGATTGATAAGCGACCAGTTCCTTTGGAAGCTGCCTGTGGCAGCCAATCGCATCAGCATTTCTGTATATGCTAACCGAGGAAGATCGGCTTATTCCAAGCACTTCAAGGAAAGCTGTCATTGTAGGAAGAGGGCGACTGGTATTAACAACAAATTTATCTTCAAGAAATTATGCAACAATTAAATTAAGAGTATACCGATAAAATTAGGTGTTATAGTGCACTGGTATGACAGGAGATCTACAAATAAGTGTGACCGTAAACTATTTCGCCCGCGGCATTGGGTCTGGAACCCCAACGATCTGGCTTTAACAGCCAGGAAAGCAGCCTTAAATACCTTATCTCTGTCGTGGAATAAGTGGCTGCTTTAGATGAGGAGGTTGCCCGGCCTATTTTGTCCTGGCAGATTTGGCAAAAGTGGAAGACTGCTGTCGATTTGTTGCCGCTGTCGATGAACATTTTGGCTCAGTCCAAATTTTGGTAAACCCAGCCGGCGTATCCGACCGGGGCACGATCAATGCTCAAGTTTGCACAATTCTGAGCCGGTTTTATACTCTAACCGATCCAGCCCTGATTGAGTTATGCTTCGACACTGGGCATTACATTTTCGGCGGAAGGGAAAGGGGCTGAAGGCGTTCGTAAATATGCCAGCCGTATCTGGCATTTTCATCTTAAAACTTATGTTATACGATTAAGATTTTAAAATTAAATAGCCTGGATTTTTATTCTAGGCTACTCTTGGGGTACATCTGGTGACTCCGGGGGGACTCGAACCCTCAACCAATTGATTAAGAGTCAACTGCTCTACCATTGAGCTACGGAGCCATATGCGCACGGTATTATACTCCAAGCAGAATATGTGTCAATAACGGCAAGAGGGAAAGAGATAAAGGCAGCAATAGACAAATACAGTTTCGCATGGTTGGTATAATTGATTGGCACACTTCCATGAGCAATCCTGAACCGACCTCGCAACCTAACCCCGACCAATCACCGGAATTTGTTTCTGCACGCGCCCGCAGACGCCGCGCACAGCGTCGCGCGTATTTTCCAATCGACGAAGAGGGCCGCGCCTCGCTCTTCACCCATCTGACGCGCCGTGCCTTTCCCTCTTACGAGTTATTTGTTTTTTCATTGGTCAGCGGCGTGATTCTGGGCCTGGGCTATTTCCTCGATTCGCAAGCATTGCTAATCTTCGGCATTCTGGTCGCGCCGCTGATGACGACCTGGATCGGCTTGTCCCTGGCGACGATTGCCGGCTCGGCTCGTTTCTTCTTGCAAACGTTTGCCGCGCTTTTAATCAGCTCGGTGGTTATATTTCTCAGCGGCGGGCTCGCCGGGTTTGTTACGCGTGCACTCCCGCCGCGCGCCTTCAATGAAGCGTTTATCCACAGTCGACTTTGGTGGCCCGACATTGTCACGATCACCATCGCCGCCATCGTCCTGACCATCTCCTTTGTCCGTTCCGAGGATCGTCCTTATCTTCCCAGCGCATTGCTCACGTATGGGTTGTTCCTTCCCTTATGTGCAGCCGGGTTTGGATTGGGAAGCGGTGTCGGCGAGATATGGCCGCAGGGTTTATTTGTCTTTCTCGTCCACTTTGCTTGGGCGACTTTCTTTGCTATTCTCTCACTATTCTTCTTGCGTTTTTATCCCGCGTCTGCTGGCGGATTAATATTGACGGGACTGATTCTGGTCGTGCTGATCGCCGTCGTGACTTCGCTAACCGGATTCGGAAGATGGACGATGGAATTAGCCGGTCTTGCCACGCCGCTGCCTGCCACCGCTACCCGAGCGTTACCCACACCGACGACCCACTCAACCGCTACTTCCTCTCCAAAACCTGACAAGGCAACCGCAGTTAGCGGAGTCAGTAGCCCTACTCCATCACGCACGGCGGTCAGCAGCCAAACTCCGCGGCCTGTACTGGCACCCACAGACACGGCGACCTCGACAGTAACGGCCGAGCCCACACCAATCGTCGCACTGATTCGCGCTGCGGAGGGAGGCGGGGCGTTCATCCGCGAAAAGCCCGGTGGACTTGTGCTTGCCACGCTTGCCAACGGTGCCACTGTGACGATCATCCCAAATGATTTACAGGAAGTCAACAAGGTCACTTGGGTGCATGTATTTGCCCAGGTCAATGACCGCCGGGTCGAAGGGTGGATGATCCAGACGGTGCTGCAAACGGCAACACCCGTCGCGAATTGGGTACCATCGTCCACAGCCGCGGTTACCCTGACGCCCTGAAACTTCCCATAGATTCTTCATAAAGGAAATATTATGCCTATTCATTTTGGAACCGACGGCTGGCGAGCTGTCATCTCGGATACATTCACGTTCGATAATCTACGCATTGTCGCCCAAGCGATTGCGGATGCAGTTGGATCGGAATACTGGAACACGTCCGGTAATGGAAATCATGATTCTGACTCAAAAAAGATTGTTGTTGGTTTTGATACGCGCTTCCTCTCCGACCGCTATGCCGGCGAAGTCGCCCGCGTCCTCACCGCAAATGGATTTAGCGTGCTGTTAGCGCAATCAGATGCGCCGACACCTGCTATCTCGTATGCCGTCAAACATCAACATGCAATCGCAGGGGTGATGATCACCGCTTCGCACAACGCGCCGCGTTATAACGGAGTCAAGCTCAAGGGCGCGTTCGGTGGCTCGGCTCTACCAGAACAATGCCGCCGCGTCGAAATTTATATTACTGACAACGAAGCCCAGGCGCGCGGACCCAACCTGATGGATTTCCGGAAAGCCCGTGAAGCAAATCTCATTCAGAAATTCAATCCCTTGCCCGCCTACTTCGATCACCTGCGGACGTTAATAAACACCGACATCATCGCCGAAAATCCCCAACGCTTCGTGGTGGATGCCATGTATGGCTCCGGGCGCGGCGTAATTAAATCCTTTTTACAGGGCACAGGCTGTGAGATTGCGGAAATCCGCGGCGAAATGAACCCTGGATTTGGCAGCGTTCACCCGGAACCAATCGCGAAATACCTAGGGGCATTGGCTTCCGCCGTCAGCTCGGGAATGGGTAATTTTGGTGTTGTTACGGATGGCGACGCGGACCGCATTGGCGCGATGGATGAGCGCGGAACGTTCGTGGATCCGCACAAGATCATGGCGCTGTCCTTGAAATATCTGGTCGAAAAACGCGGCTGGACCGGCGCAGTGGTGCGGACAGTTTCTACGACACGCATGATCGATCGTCTCGCAAAGCGATATGGATTGAACTTGTATGAAACGCCGGTTGGTTTTAATCACATTGCCGATTACATGATGACGGAAGATGTGCTCATCGGCGGCGAAGAGTCAGGTGGCATTTCCTTCAAGGGACATATTCCCGAGGGCGACGGCCCTATTATGGGCTTGCTGCTCGTGGAAATGATCGCCGAATCTGGCAAAACATTGCACGGCCTGGTGGAAGATCTGCTAGTGGATGTTGGTCCTGCCTTCTACGAGCGGACCGACCTGCGCTTGAGTCGCCCCGTTGCCAAGGCGGAGATGACCGAATTTCTAACAGATCAGGCTCCGGCTGGAATTGGAACCGAAAAAGTGAGCGAGATCAGCCAACGCGATGGCGTCAAATACATCATGTCTGATGACTCGTGGCTGTTGATCCGTCCTTCTGGCACAGAACCAGTTTTACGCGTATATGCCGAAGGCCGGTCGCATGACATGGTCAAGGCACTGTTGGGGTATGGAGAACAGGTTGCAAAAAGTGTCGTTTAATAATTATGTCATGCTCCTGAAGGGAATCTCTCCTGATTTGCCTAGCAAATCACGGGCTCGCGGCCCGAACGCGGACACCGCTTCGGCACGGTGTGCTCTGTGTAGCGAAGCATCTCTGGGAGAATTTATAGTCCCTTTGGTCGCAAAGAGCGCTTCCTCAGGGTGACATGATTCATTAAAAGGAGCAACCTTTGGCGGAAGAGATTGTCATTTTCGACATCGACGGCACCCTCGCAGATATTTCGGAACGCATTCATCACATCAAAAGAAAACCCAAGAACTGGAACGCCTTTAACGCAGGGATGGCACAGGATAAAGCCATCCACTCGATGCTGCGGCTTTGCAATATTTTGTACGCGTCCGGTCTGCAGATTATTTTGTGTTCTGGGCGCAATGAGCGAAACCGGCCCGAGACAGTAGAATGGCTAAGTCGCCAAGGCGTCAATTATCACGAGCTGCTGCTCCGCCGAGACGAAGATTACCGTCCGGATGCAGTTGTAAAGCGGGAACTGATACAGAACTTGGATAAGAACAGAATCTTATTTGTTGTTGAGGATCGCAGTCGAGTAGTAGAAATGTGGCGTTCCGAGGGACTTGTCTGTCTACAATGTGCACCGGGGGAGTTTTAGATACGGTCAAACTGCATGGTATTAATCATCCCCGGTTGTCGAAGGATTGATTTTTACGCCATACAACGCCTTCATAGTCCCCCGGGGAGAAAATTTCGTCTCGAAGAAAAATTCAAATATTTCCGCTAGGATAACTTTCATTCCGACCCACATCGAACGACGCATAATTTGAAGATAATGTTTGTCTTTGGCAAGCAATAGACGTCGCAATGCTTGAGGTCGCAGGTGGAAAAGTATCTCCGTCAATTTGACACCGATAAATAAACCGATTGGAGGGAGATGGCGCGTGGCAAGCACCTGATTTCGATAGGACCATTTGTCCTGGTCCGTTTGGATAATATCGTAAGGCTCGGTCGCTTTTCCTTGGGCTGTCCAAAAATGCGGGGTGAGATACATAGCATTAAGAATATCCGAATCCAATTCGAGCAAGCCTTTGAATTTTTCGAAGATCGTTTTCCAACTTTCCTCTTCCAGGCCATAAATAATATTCGTCAGGCTGACGATGTTGTTTTCACGTAACAGGCGTACTGCTTCTTTGGATATTTCAAAGGGATTGTTCTTGCGAATACTGGAAATGACGTCATCTTTGAGCGATTCAACTCCCATGACGATGTAATCCACGCCAGCCTGTTTGTAAAGCGGAATGAAATCCGCATCACGTACCACGTCCGCGGCAGTCATATTAATATTCAGGGAAAGTCCCAGATCTGCTTCGACGATCAATTCCAAAATCTCTTTTGCAACCTCCGCATCTGCGGCAAAATTTTCATCCGCGAACCAGACTATCCTTACACTATACTGATTTTTTAGAATCTTCAATTGCTCAACGACATTTTCCGGGCTGCGATGGCGCCACTTTTTCCAAAACATCCATTGGCCACAGTAACTACAGGTGAGAGTACAGCCGCGGCTGAATTGCAGTCCTGCCGCATGCCTGAAGCCAAACATTGTGTAATGGGACCAATCCACGAGTTCCCAGCCGGGACGATATTCATCCAAATTTTTAATCGGTGTGCGTGAACGGTTGACGATGACCTCCTCCCCGCAGCGCCAGGTGATGCCGTCCACGTAGCTTAGATCTTCGGTCTGCTCCCAGGTGCGAATCAGCCCAACGATGGTTTGCTCTCCTTCTCCGCGCACGATCACATCGATCTCCGGACACTCCGCCATCACAACCCGATCGGCATAGGTTGGATAAACGCCACCGTAGACGACCCTTACATGGGGTAGTTCCTTGTGAATTGTTCGTATGGTTTCCAAGGCAGTCTTGTGCGCAGCCGTAGAGCCGGAATGGCCCAGGAGAATGTAATCTGCTTCGTAACTGGAAATATCTTTGATGAGTCTTTCAAATGACCACCCATATAAATCATGGTCAATCAGTTTTACGGAAAATCCTGCGTCAAGTAGAGGTCCCCCAATACAAACCAGTCCCAGTGGAATCAGATAGCCTAGACCATGTTCATTGGCAATAAAATGGCGCGCCGGATTGATTAGCACAACTCTCCCAGACATCTCGCCTCCACATATTTGGACCTTTTGGATATTATTTATTGTGAATTTTATCACTATATGGATGTTTGTCAAGGATTAAAAAGAAAGACCCTAAGAATTTCAAAATCCTTAGGGTCTTGTGAATGACAAGTGCTTATCGGGTTGGTGAAGCTCGTAGTCTTCTCACGAGGAAAATCACAACGACCAAAGCAATTGCCATCAGCAACAAGCCCGGCGCGCCGATGTCATCGGCAAAGCCAGTGTTGGGCAGCGCGGTGGATGTGACAATCACTGTTTGTGTAGAGACCGCGATTTGTGTGAATGCTGCGCCGACCGTCGCCGTAGCAGGATTTGACGTCGGTGAAACAGTGGCTGTCGCCTGGGCGATGACCGGTGTATTCGTGGGAGGAACCGTATTTGTCACCGCTGCCGTCCGGGTCAATGCCTGTACAGCAGAGGTGGCTGTAAGTCCAGCCTGGATGGTGGCAGCCTGCGCTGTCGCTTGTTGCAGTGCAGTTGCCTCTGTTTGTTGATTATTGCTTCGTGTAAAGAGGATGTATCCGACCCCGCAGAGGAGTGCTAACAAAATAAGACCGCCGAGGGCACCAGCGACAATCAAGAACGTACGATTACTGGCTTCCTCCGGCGGAGTTTCTTCAACAAAGGTATCATCATCGAAATTCGACATGGTGCACTCTCCTCATCTGTTGATTAGATTCTACCGCTCCTGGCCAAACATATTGAATATGGGAAACAATTCAGGGCAAAAATGTTGGCGCAGGTATTCATACGGCACTTTGAATTATCCCACAAGTTCAAGATTTACCAAAGGCACGATCACGTTCTCGCCATTTTCAAGCTTCACCTCTGCGGCTGATGCACGCAGTCCGCTGGGCAGCAGGCTGAGTCCGGAAGGCAGATTGGAAATCGTTCCGATCATTCCGGCGTTAGGCGGACGCCGCATCCGAACCTGCTGACCCGCAGCAAACGGTTCATACTGACGCGGTTCTTCTGGTTCATTGGAAATGGGCAGAGGAATGATCACTTCAGGACGGCTGCCGGTATAACGATCAAAATGTTCGGCGTTCACCGTTGCTTCGCGTTTGTTGTTCGTGGTCAAAAGTTTGAACGCAGCGGAATTCATTGGAATTGCTCCGAAACCTTCCGTCACCATCATTGGAAAGCGCATTTGATAAGCAGTTTGCAATAACGAGGAAGGCATGCTTGAAAGGATCAAGCCACGCACAGGAAGTTCGGCAGCAGCCTTCAATGTTTCCACATCGCGGATCTGACCGCCTAGGATGACCGAGCCGCGCAGGCTGACATCGAGACGGCCTGCACTCAAAACATCGTCAGGCTTTTCAAGCAGGTTCACCATTAAGCCGTTATCAATGCGTCCATTGCCCCACACGCCCTGTACAAGCGCGCCCGCCGTCCGGATAACCACACCACGGTCTGGAATCACTTGTGACACCAGACCCGGCAGACCGGCGCGCAACTCCACGCGCGTGTCACCGACTTCCATTAATACCTGTCCGCTGCCGACGATCATCACACGACCCGGGCGAGGCGCTTTGACGGAACGAGCAAAGAGGCCAGTACTTTCAGCAACTACCGCGCCCTCCGTTAACTTTTCGCCTTCCTGCACGCGGATCAATTTGTCGGCGGCGGCTGGAGAGATTCCGAAAATCCGGGCAACGTCGAGCAGTACATGCTCACGGGCGAAGGTTGCTTCCGCGATCACATCCGTTGGATTGACACGCTGATTTACGTGAACATTTACTTTGCCGGGAACAGGCAGGAGGCGTTCACGCACAATTGTTGTCAAAGGCAATACATGTGTGATTGGTGCCAGCATCCTAACCTCCCACCGCGTAGGACCATCTCTTCATCAATTCACGTCTTCGAACCGGGTCACTGGGGAGATTAAGCGGACGTCCGCGGGCATCGATCACCACGCCCAGCGCGCCGCCCGTCACCGTGGTGGCTCCGCTCTTTCCGGCACCTAAGCCTGCATCGGCACGATGAAGCGGCTGCAGACTGAGACGCGCAGTCTGACCGCTCGGTAGAGGCAGGATTTCTAATCCGCCTGATTTCACTTCCGCCCGCGCTTCGGTGCCGTCTGCGTATGTCAATCGAGCACGCAGGACAGGGTCACCGTAATTAGCATTCGCGATGACGGAAAGGACCGTGCCTAGCCCGATGAAGGCGCCCGATTCAATTACCTGCACCGGCAGGTAATGATTGCGCGAGGCAGCCGCGCCGAGCATCGGGAGCAGATTATTTTGATCGAGCAAGATCGGAAGAATACCTACAGGTTGAATGGCATCCAGCAACAAGAGCAAACTCTGTCCAAGCGATGTGCCATCGCTGATCGCGCCTCCCCCACCAATGATCAGATCGAACGGCGGCATTTGGTTCGCGCGGGCAGCACGGATATTGGCAGGGAAATTCTTCTGCGCGAGCCGCACGGATAGATATAAAGCCTGGCGCACAATGGCCTGTGCCATTGCCTGTTCATCCTTTGTCGCCGGGATAGCAGCGGGGTAAATCGATTTTTGGAACAAATACTCACGCAATGTATTTGCCGAGATATCCATTTGCAGCCAGCGCATGATGTCTTCCATCGAAGTGTATTGAAGAAGCCCAGACAGGCTATCGCCCAAACCGAATTGTGGGTAGACACCCAGCGTTAGATCGCCATTGAAACCTGCCGCCACCGACATTGCAGAGGCACCGGCATTGACGCCCAATAATCCACGCGTCGATTGATACATCCGGCTCAAGAAGCGGATCATCCGTCCTTGCGCGTACGCGGTCGGTAGGATATTTCCGCCGGACCAGAGAGTCAGTTCGTCCACGCCTTTTATCTGGCGCTCACGGAGTTTCATTACCAGTGACGCAAGTTCGTGGCTGGCTGGAGCGAGATCTTCCATCTCGAGCGAAGGTCTCACGTTGGGACCGATCTGCAGCCGGCCTGCATGACTGCTCAGCAATTCCTTGACATCAGGCGCCAGCTTCTGATTGCCGGCATACAAAATCATCGGGCGTTTTTCTTCCGGCATCAAGTAGCATGCCAGGCCGACCGCCTCGAGCATTTTTTGCATCGTGCGAGAGGCGCCGCCGTCCGTCCCACCGGCCAGAAGAACCAGGTCCGGGCGAGAGCGGGCGATACTATCCATTTGCTGATCCGCTTTGCGATGATCCGTCAGATCAAGCGTGTCGACCACGCGACTATATGTGGACTCAGCCAGGCGTTGCGCGCTCTGCAACGAGACATCCGAGAGCAGACCGACGACAACTGTTTTGACAGCCGGTCCGGCGGAGATCGTAGCAACCAACGCGTCCACACCGGATCCATCCGGCTGGGAGGGTGCGATCAGGTTATTATCATGATCGCCAAGTAATGCCGCGCCGGTGACATTCTGCAGATTGATGATCGCTTCGCGCACGCCAAGACCAATGTTCTTGAACGGTGCCTCGGCCGTCGAGGGTGCTTGACCCGAAGCGACAAAGCGATACTGTCCCTCCACAACGTCAAAGAGGACAGCGCGGGTCATGGTCGCGCCGACATCTATCGCTAAAATCGATTCGTTTTGGACCAGCGATGTAGGCATAGGCTAGAAACCTAAAACTTGTCTTGTGAAATTGATCATCGAACTCAATCGTTCGATCATAGCAGTCAATGCCGCCATATACACACCGGCAAATAAAACTCCGAGGGTGATCGCAACAAAGAGCCGGCCCGACCAGGCGATTCCACCAAAAATGGGATCTTGTTTGATCATTCCATCTGCTGCTCGTCTCATTGTGAATTGAAAAGAGGCAAGCGTGAGGACCGTTCCCAGAAGCATCACCGTCCCTTCGAGAAACTTGACAAACGGACTGGCGCCTCCTGTGGAGCTCAGATCGAACGCGTTCATCGCCGCCTGCGCCTGGGGAAGCAGCGTCCCAACCAGCGCCCCACCTACAGCCGCCGCCGCTCCTACACCGACGAGCACCGCCATGGCAAAATTCCCGATCCAGGAAATGCGTGGAGAAAGTTTTGCGAGCAAGGAGAAGCTCAAGATCAACGGAACGATCAAGAGAATCAATTGGTTAAAATCGCCCAATTGCGAAAATAACTTGGGAACCAGCACATCATGCCAGATGATCGTCGCCGCATATCCGGAGGACACACCAATAAAAAGATAAATGGCAAAACGAAATAAGGGATTATCCCCGATCAGATAACTGAAGACCATCAACGTGAGGAGTAAACCGGCCAGGGCAGAGATGACCTCGATGTTCATGTCTTATGCCTCCCCTGCTTCGACACGCCGAGAACGGAAATTGGTCACGAGACTCCATACACTGCCCAGCACGATCAACGCGATAGCCAGGATCACACCAACGCCGAACGCATCCCAATACGAACGCGCCATGCCTGGGCGACTGGTACTGGCCTCCACCCGTGCGGCGTCCGAGAGTCCGTTGACCAAACCGCTAATCTGTCGCGAGGAGGCATACGGTTGCAACATCGGTCCTGCCTGTGCGCTCGAGACAACCATTAACGGTTGGTTGGCGATCGAAGGATCCGCCTGCTTCGCCGCCTGCAACTGCTCGATCCAAGAACGGGCCGAGTCAGCATGATCGGTCAAGAGGAGCACTGCAGAATATCCTGAGAACACGCTCGGAATATTGTCGCGCAGTGTTGGCATCGCAGTTTGTGGCGATTGAACAAAGGAGAGTATTCCCGATTCACCACCGGGCAGGTATCCGAGATTGAAGTAATTGACGCCTTCCTGGTAGACCAATCCGTCCGGATTGTTTGCACTCGTGTCGCGGAGTAGACGGTTCACAAGACCCGGGCCATTTGTGGAAGTGGAAATAAATGAGAGATTCGGATGTCGCAGCGAGACAAGGTGATTTAACAACGGACCGCTGGCAGCTTCCATTTCTCCAGCCAGGGAAGGTTCATAATCCAGCACAACTAAAACGGATGAATTATCAGGGATGAAGTCAACAGCTTTCACCGCGCCATCCACATCCAATGAAAGGATCGGAGAAACAGGCAGGATCTGCGTGTGCAGGAAGGTGGCAGCACTCAAAGCCACCAAAAGCAGACCCGCAATGATCAAGCGCAGCAGGCGCTGGGAGGGAGATGTTGTTGTTGCAACTACAGGGCTCGGCGACGTTTCTGAAGCCAAAATCTGCTCCATGATGGCTGCACTTGCCTGCTGTTCCGCAGTCACCTGCAATTTCAACGGGATCGGTTGGGGCCGGCGTGATGAGCCAATGGGCACAACCGGAATCACTCCCTTGAAGCCCGCTAGTGGACCTTCTCGTTCGATGGGTTGATCCTGAACGCCGGACGCTCCCGGGATGACCGCTTCCACAGGACGCATCGCCTGTACCCAGGACGGCAGATCCACGGGCGCGAGCGCCTCCCCACCCTCGGCATGAATACCAATCTCCTCGACGGGCTTTTCTACCGGCTCTGCAGCAGGCTGAGAGAGCCAGTCTGGCATATCCACTGAAAAAAGCGAGTCCACTTCTTGGTTGGAGAGGGCCGGCGTCGTGGGAAGCGGCTGTTCGTCATCCTGTTTCACTTCCGGTATGAAGCTCTTCCAAGAAAACGGCTCTTCAGGCCCGGTGGGAATCTTGTAATCTTCGCGGATTTGATCGAGGGCATCTGCTCCCAACGGCAGGGAGGGACTTTCCGTCGCGCTCTTCAACCAATCTGGAATGGATGTATCTTCCTCCTCCGAATAGAGCGGCGAAGTCTGGCGCGGCATGAACGGGGCGACGTGCGGCACCTCCGGCGTCGTTTCAATCGGTTGCTGTTGATCGCGCTCCGCAGAGGGCGCGGCTGATAATGTCTCTTCACTTCCCTGCAGGCTGTTGAGCCAGCTCATGTCGTCCGTTGCAGCTGGCTGTGCCGGTTGAGGCGTTCCCACCTCATTTAGCCTGCTCAAATCATCTGCAGCAGGACTCGACGGGGCAGTAGGTTGGGCCGGCTGTTGGTTTTCGCTGAAGGCATTTAACCAGCTTGTGTCTTCCTGGGGTTGCAAAGCAGTTGGGGCGGGTCGCTCCGGAACCGGTGTTCCACCCAGATCATTGAGCCAGCTTAAATCTTCCGTACGTTCCGGCGGAGTTTGAACGGGCTGGTTTGAGGCAGGGAACTCGCCAAGGTTGTTCAACCAGCTTAAATCCTCCTTTTGTTCGGCAGGTTTTGGAGGTGGCTCATTCGTCGCCGGCGGAGCACCGAGATTGTTAAGCCAACTCAGATCCTCTTTTGATTCTGAGGAGGACAGGACGGGTTCTTCCGCTGCCGGGAGACTTCCTAGATCATCAAGCCAGCTCAAGTCCTCTGGGCCGGAAGCCGAGGTCGCTGGCGTACTGAAGTCGGCAAACCAATCCTGTTCTGCCTGCGGCGAGGCAAGCTCCCCTGTCTTTTTTGCTTCAGCTTCCAGGTTACGAAGCCAGCTTAGATCTTCTACCTCTGGTGAAGGAGTTTGCGGTTGTTCAGGAGCCTGTGGCTCTTCGGCTTGGATTCCCCAATCTGTGTCGAGCCGGGAAAGTTCAGACTGCGCGGGTAACGATTCGACCGGTTCATCCGAGGCTTTTGCGAACCAGTCGGATAATTCATCGCGCTCCGCAGCCTGCTGAGGTTGCCCACTCGTCCAAGCAGATTCGCTGTTCTGTTGCGGTTCATTCTTTGCCAGAGGCTCAGTTTTATTGAATTGCGCAAAAAAATCTGTCTCGGGGGCAGCGGGAGGAGGTGGGACAGATTTCTCTTTTTTCGTCGTAGAGTTTAGGCTGGCCAACCAATCCGGGATTTCCTCATCATCTGCATTCTGAGATTGGGACACGAGACCTGCCAGCAAATCGGGCGGCTCTTCCTTCTTCGGCTTCGACGTCGTTTGGGCAGTATCCTCTTCGGCAGAATTTCGCGCTTGTTGGCGGATATCTCTAAGCCAGTCGGGAAGGACCTGTTCTAACTCGCCGGTATTTTTCTTTGTCGGTTTATCGCCAAGGTGCAGCATCGATTGCGACTTCAGCGGAGCCTGGCAGAACTGACAGACATCTAAAACGTCGGGGTTGCTCTTTCCACAATTCGGACAGCGAATATCAGCCATGATTAGTTGCCACCATAGGGGCGATCCACGCCAAAGACGACGCGCAGACCGGTGAGCAGAGTCCCCAGCGCGATGCCGAGCAGCAAGCCCCGCGCCCCACCGCGTGAGAACATTCCCATGAACTGTAGCAGAAGCTGGTCGCCGGGGATGGGACCGGCAGGCGTGGGCAGAATCGCAATCAGAAAGAGGACCGCCGCCACCAGAAATAGCACGGACGTCACATCCACGCGCCGGTGGAAGAGTCGGATGCTGGCGTAGATCAATGTGACCGCCAGGATCGCCATGAGGGATGCTTCGACGGGAACAATGATCGCGTCCATGGCAGTGCGCATGAAGATATCGTTTGGACCAAAGGCTAAACCAAACCCAAAGGTAATAATCAAAGACACGACCAGCACACCACCGTAGGCCGAGTCCTTCTGGCGCGTGCGAATCTTTTCCATGTGCACCGCGACGAGGTTATAGACCCCGATTAAGACCGCCATCGCAGCGATGATCATCGCCCAGTTTGTCAACAAGCCGCGCAATTGAAGCAGAATTGGAATCGGATAAAAATATCCCAGTAGAACAATCACAGCGGAGGCAATGGCGAGGACTGTGGCGATGACACGCATTAGATCGCTCCCACGAACTTCAACAAAGAACCAATGAGGATGGCAACGATAAACAGCCATCGCAATATATCTTGTACAGTCAGGCTAGCTTCATGGGCGGCGCCCGCACCTACGTAGGCACCTGCGGCAAATAATTCCTCGCCAATCAACGGATCCTGCGAGGACGCATAAAAAACAGATTGGGCAGAGATGTTATCGCTTGCTGCAATCAGTGTGGCGTTCTCACGCTCGGCCGATTCGGTCAACAGCGCCGACTCGGGACCAAAGTCACCGAGGAGCACATTCGTAGACACATTTTCATCGCGAGTGACCGGGATCGTCCCGGCCGCGTAAGAAAATGGAGTGAGGCCTGTAAGACGTCCGGTGCTGTAGCGGTATTGATCTTCGGCAGCAGCCGCGCGATAACCAGCCTGCAATGTATCTTGAGAAAGGATCGCCAGGGAAGCATCCCCGGAAGTGACAACTGGGGGGCGATCACTTAATGAGGTCCGCTCGGACAATTTACGCAGCATCGCAAGCGCTGCTAATGCCGAAGCGCCGCGCGTCGTAAAGAGGTTGCCGCGTCCCAGCGAGATGTGCAAGCGCGTGCCGCTTTCCACCGCCAGACCGACTGCGCGATTGAGGCGCTCGAATGCCTCAATCGGTCGGAAGGCACCCGGATATCTGCGCCGCAGAAAGGTGCCTCCTAATAATAGTAGAGCGGTAAGGATCAATAAACCAAGAGCGATCATCAGGAAATTTCTCCGCGCAAATAGCGGGCAAAGGCTTGTGTCTCTTCATCTTCTTCGAGCATATGAGCAAGTGATGCCAGTTTTTTTCCACCCATGAAAGGCTGGCTCAAGTACACTGCCTGTGCGCCCAAGACCGTTAATGGCGCTCCTGCTTCCAGCAGCCACGCGGCGGCAGCGTCTAGTTTGAGGCGACGCAATGATTCAGCCCATGTGGACCACTCTGATCGCGGTTGCATGTACAAAGTATAGCATATTTTAAGATTGACCCGACTCGCCCAAAAGTAGCGTAAATTTCATTGTCATTACGGATAAATTGAGTTACCGCATCAATTTGTCACGTATTTTCCACTGTGGAGGCGCAAATTTTCATCCTGTTCGTCATAGTATAATGACCGCAGAAAATCTCCACGGAGGAACAATGGCTGAGAAGAAAATCCGTGTGCTGGTTGCAAAACCGGGCCTGGATGGACATGATCGCGGTGCAAAAGTTGTCGCACGCGCCTTACGCGACGCAGGCATGGAAGTCATTTACACCGGCTTGCGGCAGACTCCGGAAATGATCGCCGAGGCGGCATTGCAGGAGGATGTCGATGTGGTGGGGCTCTCCATTCTTTCTGGAGCACACATGGCATTAGCACCGCGCATTTTGGAATTACTTAAGGCAAACGGACAGGAAAATGTACACGTCTTCATAGGAGGTATTATTCCTGACGAAGATATGACGCGTCTCAAAGAAATGGGGATCACCGGCATCTATGGTCCGGGTGCGTCCACAGAGGACATCATCAAAGATGTCCGCGAGGCAATGAAGTAAATCCAATTACGCAATACGCACAGACGTGTTGCGTAATTTCATGATAAATGAGGAACATGTCGCTGACCGAATCGATTCTGGAAGGAAACCGTTTAGCCCTCGCGCGTTTGTTGACACAGGTGGAAAATGACTCGCCCGAGGGTCGCACAGCAATTGCAGAACTCTTTCCGCATACGGGCAGGGCACATCTGATTGGCGTGACGGGCGCTCCGGGCACAGGGAAATCATCTCTCGTCAACCAGCTTGCGTTACATTATCGTCGCAACGAAAACAAGAAGGTCGCCATCATTGCTGTAGATCCATCGAGTCCATTCACGGGCGGAGCGGTGCTGGGCGACCGCGTGCGCATGCGTGACCTTTCCGGCGATGATGGCATCTTCATCCGCTCGATGGCTGCGCGCGGAGCGGTGGGTGGCATTGCGCATGCAACTGCCTCCATTGCGCAGGTGTTCGACGCGGCTGGTTATGATATTGTCATCATCGAGACAGTTGGTGCCGGTCAAAGTGAAGTGGATGTGGCACGGCTGGCGCATACGACGATCGTCGTGGAAGCGCCGGGTCTTGGCGATGACATCCAGGCGATCAAGGCCGGAATTTTGGAGATCGCCGATATCCTGGTTATTAATAAAGCAGACCGCCCCGGTGTGGAGAACACCGAGCGCGCCCTGCGTTCCACCCTCGAACTGGCACACCCGACCAAACGGGTCTTCCGCCATCACGGGCAGGCCATGTCAGTAAGCACAACCGACACGGACACAAAACTTTGGATTCCGCCAATCAACAAAACCGTTGCCACGGAGGGAAAGGGCGTCGCTGAATTAGCGGCTTCAATTGAAAGACACGTCGCCCACTTACGTCAAAGCGGGGATTGGGCCGCTCGAGACCGCGCCCGCCTTGGGTCTGAGCTGGACGCGGTTTTGCGCCAAGTGTTAATGCAGCGCTTCACAGAAACTGTCTCTCAAACCAAGTACGCAGAAATTGTGGAGAAAGTCCTGAACAGAGACATTTCGCCATACGAAGCGGTGAACATGCTGTTGGACCGAAATTCCAAATTATAGAGAGCCTACCTAAATAAAGTGAGGATCACCAATGGCACAAGATTTGCATACACACGGCGAAATCAAAATGTATGGGGAGATCAAGTTATACTCGGGATCCGGTTCACCGGAACTGTCAGAAAAAATCGCCGATTACCTGCAGCAAAGACTCAGCCCCAGGGAGATCATCCAGTTCCCCAACGAAAATATCTTCATCAAGCTGAACGGCAGCGTCCGGGGCCAAGATGTATACGTTATCCAAACCACTTCTTCGCCGGTACATTACAATCTAATGGAATTGCTGATCATGATCCAGACCATCCGTTTGGATTCGGCGGCGCGCATTACCGCCGTCGTTCCCTATCTCTGCTATGGCCGTTCCGATAAAAAGGATCAACCGCGTGTCCCGATCACGGCGCGCCTGGTTGCGGATATGATCGAAAGGGCCGGCGCAGACCGCTATATGACTCTCGACCCGCACGCCGGACAAATCCAAGGCTTTTTCTCGATCCCCGGCGATGTGTTGACTGCTTCACACATGATCAGCGATTACATCAAAGTAAATTTACTTTCTCAAATGAAAGATCCAGTGGTGGTTGCCACAGATTTGGGTTTTGCCAAGAAAGGACGCAATTACGCCCTCGACCTCGACCTGCCGATCGCTTTCATCGAAAAGCGCCGCACCGGCAACGACGCGAATGCTGAAGCTCTAACGTTGATCGGTGAGGTATCAAACCGCGATGTCATCATCGTGGACGACGAAGTAGATACGGGTGGCTCCATTGCCCAGGCGGTAAGTGTGGTAAAAAACAACCAAGCCCGGGAAGTGTATCTCGCTTTTATTCATCCCATCTTTTCTCGCAACGCTGCCCAGCGACTCGCCGATCTGCCCATCAAACAAATCATCACAACCGACACGGTTTCCATCCCAGAGGATAAAATGAGGCCGTTGAATGGACGCATTACGATTCTCTCCATTGCACCGCTCATCGGCGAAGTCATCCGCCGCGCTCACGAAGGACGAAGCGTGGGAGAGATGTTTAATGAATAGCTGAAAGCTTTTTATGCCTGAATTACCCGAAGTAGAAACGATTGCACGAAAACTAAAGCCAGATCTGATCGGTAAAACAATCCTCGCCGCCGACTTGCGCTGGCCGCGGACGCTCGCGTATCCCACCGCAAAGAAATTCAAGCAGCAGATCAAGGGGCAGAGAATTATAAATGTCACACGCCGCGCCAAATACTTCATCCTCCAGCTTACGGATTTCAATCTCCTCATCCATTTGCGGATGAGCGGTGACCTGTCCATTCGGGATAGTACAATCAGGGCAGAATTGCACGACCGGCTTGTACTACAATTATCCGACGGTAGATCGCTTGTATTTAACGACACCCGCAAGTTCGGGCGCGTCTGGTTAACAGAAAAACCGGAAGATGTGCTGGGCAAGCTGGGTCCTGAACCGTTGGGCGATGAGTTCACCGTGCGATGGCTGCATGCCGCATTGCACAACAAACGCCGCCAGCTCAAGCCCTTGTTACTGGACCAAACTTTTCTCGCCGGCCTTGGCAATATTTACACGGATGAAGCACTACACTTTGCGAAGCTGCATCCGCTCCTGCTTTCCGATTCGCTTACCGAACGTCAGGCAAAGGCCTTGCATGAAGCGATCCATCACGTATTGAATGAAGGTATCAGTCGCAACGGCGCTTCCTTCGATTGGGTCTATCGCGGTGGTGAATTCAATTTTCGAGTCTACGGGCGCGCCGACGAGGAATGTCCTGTCTGCGGCACAAAAATTAGACGTATACTTGTTGGGCAGCGCAGCACGCATTATTGTCCGAAATGCCAGAAGTCACCGCTGGGTCGATAAAAAGCAAATTTCTTATATGCAGCGCAAAGCGAAATTCAGGCATAGAGCTTATGAATTATGCGGCACTCTGTGAGGTGAGCCATGAACTTCAATTGGTCAATTCTCGTTTGGATTGCAGCTCTCATTTTCGTCTACATTTTCGGTCTCTTTGAAGGTCGCGGGCAGGGCTACAAAAAACGCAAAGCCGAAGAGGCAGGGCAACCGAAAGAACAACCCGAAGCCAAGACCGTCACGGTCAAGGTAGATGACCCCGGTCTGTTGCGGATCAAAAATGAGAATGGATACATCACTCTTGACCTGGATGGTGCGCGTGTAGACACAACTGCGCTGACCTCCGACCAGCGTAAACGCTTGATTGAGATGCTCAACTTAATGCGCCCCTGGCTGGAGGGACGACAGGTGGCTGCACCTTCGACACCGCCACCGTCCCCCGTGGTACCCCAGCCAAGACCCACACCAATGACATCTACACCGCCTACGCCAACAGTGACACCGCAGCCAATCGCCCCAAGAGTGAATAGCATGGCAAAAGAAGACAGACCGATTCCACCCGCAGGGAGTATTGTCAGCCAGATTGATTCCATTCTGCAGGCGCGTATTGTCGGCACACCCTTGGAAGAGCGCGGCGTCTTTTTAGCACAATCCCCGGAAGGTGGCGTGATGGTCTATGTTGGACTGACAAAGTATATGGGCGTTGAGGATGTTCCCGACTCCGAAGTCAAAGCTGCCATCCGCAGCGCGATCACGGAGTGGGAAAATAGATATACACCGGGTATATGAAAACAAAGCGGCGGTTTTTACCCGCCGCTTTGTTTTTAAGAGACACAGCTCTTCCTAGAATCGGCGCTTCGTCTACACTCCGCCCCAGCTTTCGTCGTTCCGTTCAGCGCAATACTTGGTTATCTGCGGTGATAACGCGCCGTAAGCACGGGGCAGTGGGCAGAGAGGGCTACTTCAGCGGTCACATTGGGGGAATAATATTGTCGCAGTGTATTGGCACTGTAGGACGATCCCATGCAGACCATATCATAATTGCCTTCCCGCAGTTCTACCAGAATCTCCTCCACAATAATTCCCTTTCGCGCAATTGCCCTGGCATTGAGTCCGGCATTCTGGGCAATTTCCAGTGCGTGGCGCAAACTTCGTCCCGGCAGGGTGTTGGTCTCGGCGAGATCTTCCGTGTGGCCGCGCAGGCCGCGTGTAGTGGGGTAATCCAAATCAGTGGGCGGGACAACATGCAGGATCGTTACTTCCGCCTGATTGGCGGTGGCAACTTGCAGAGCGAGATTCTCTGCATCCGCCTCATACCCTAACCCGCCCGCGCTGATCAATATTTTCTTCAATGGCAACCGAATTTCGGGGACATATAGGATTGCCCCTTGAATGCGTTCCATCAATGGGCGGATCGAACGCCCCACGATCAAGCGCCGCATCTGGGTGCGTCCCAGCGGGCTGACGACGGTGATATAGGGACCACTATTCGCCTTCTCGGGAATGACCTGCTCCGCCTCCCCATTACGGACCTCCAGGGTGTAGTCCAAGCCCTTTTCACGGAACAAGCTGACGGCGCGGTCGAAGATATCCTCCAAAGGGTGGCGGTCGTCGATCGCAGCCGGATTCGAGACCTCTGTAACGCCTAGAAGCGTAATCTTCATGTGCATGATCTCTGCAAGCCATACCCCGTATTCGACCGCAAACCAAGTCCCTTGAAAGCCATTTGTCGTAATGAGTAATTCTGAGTCCATTAAAATCTCCGTGGGCTGTAAAGAATAACGCCAAGGATGCCGGCGCCAATTAAGACATATTGCGGAGCGGTCCCCAAATATAAAGCAGTAAATGATAAGGCTGCCAGCAGAATAGCACGCCATTGGATCGCTTTTGGGTTCGCCACCCGGAACAACTGCCATGCCACCAACGCCATCAAAACGACAATGGCAGGCGTCATCCCTTTAATGAAATTTTTCATCCAATCCTGCCCCTGAAAACGGAGCAGGACTGAGGCGACCGTAAGCATAATCACCGTCGGAGGGATGATGGCGCCGAGTAAGGCGGCCAGTACGCCGGCAATCCCGCCGGAGGAATAGCCAATGAACATGGCAAGCTTCAACGCTTCACTGCCGGGAATCAGGTTCGAAAATCCAACGGCCTCTACAAATTGCGGCTCGGTCATGAGTTTGCCGACACATTCCTTGTACAAAAGTCCCACCGATGTTGGTCCGGCTGTGGTGAGTAGATTGACCTTGAGGAAGATCCAGAATAAACGGGACCAGACCTGGAATTTGGACGGTTGATTCATTTGAAAGCAAAAGTTCCGATTAAACCAGCGATGAGAATCACGAACGGCGCGGGAATTTCGTAGAGATAGGCGATCAAACTTGCTCCACCTACACCGACCATGATCCAACTGAAGTCTCCGTCTGTTCCGTTTTTCAAAACTTTCCAGGAAACCAAGAGGATCAAAACTGCTACGGCAGGCGTTAATCCTTCCACAAAGCGGCTCAACCAGGCTTCCCGCTGGATGCGGTGCAGAAGAGACACGAGCACAAACATCAAGATTGTCGGAGGCAAAATCGCAGCAAACAGGGAAACGACTCCTCCAGCGACTCCAGCGACCGTATACCCCACAAACATGGCCAGCTGTAACGCGTCACTACCGGGAAGTAAGGTTGCCAACCCCACTGCCTGGACAAATTGATCTTCGGTGAGGAAATGCCCTACGGCTTCATTGTATAGGAGCCCTGTGGAGGCTGCTCCCGAGGTGCTGAGAAGATTGATCTTGAGAAACACCCAGAAAAGAGTAATGAGTTTGTCCACGCGTCATCCTTGGTTGAAGCCCCAATTGTAATGGAAAACAAAACAGGAGCGACCCGTATCGCTCCTGTTTAGGTTACGCATCACTTAGTAGGGTCGTGCCAGTAATTCTTCCAGTACCTTCCCGGAACTTTCATCGAGTAGTGAATGTTTGCTCTGCCCGTGCGAATCCATCGTCACGACAACGGGGAAGTTTTTGACTTCGATCACCCATATCGCTTCCGGGACGCCGAACTCCTCCAGTTTGTAGACAGCCAGCACGCGCTGTACCGTCTGCGCCAGGAAGGAGGCAGCGCCACCGATCGCGTGGAAGTAAACGCCCGGTGTTTCCGTACATCCTTCGAGGGTCTTCGCTCCCATGCCGCCTTTACCGATCACACCCCGCATGTTAAAGTGCTTCATTACATCGGCTTGATAAGGCTCCTCGCGGATAGACGTGGTCGGCCCAGCGGCGACAAATTTATATTGTTTGGTGTCGAGACCCGCAACCACGGGTCCGCAATGATAGAGCACGCCTTGATCGAGATACTTCTTGATCGTTTCGTATACCTGCAGGTCATCTCCGTGCGGCTCACGGGTCTTTTTGATGAACGTTTCGCTCATCCATTTGTGGACCGCATCGCGCCCGGTGAGCATGACTCCGCTCAACTGCACGGGTTCTCCAACGTGCAAACTGCGAATGGTTTCATCGCTGATGGGAATGGTAATTTCTCGCATTGTATCTCCTGACCATGGACGATAGACCATGGTCAATGGTCCATTGTCTCTTAATCGTATTCCACGTCCTCGCCCTTGATCGTCATCTTGCGGCGGCGATATGCCCAGCACATGTAAGAGACAGACACATAATAAGAAGCGGGCAGGCGATACATCCCGGTGATCTTCGTATCCAGAACCGTGGTCTGCCCGCCAAAGCCCATCGGGCCAATTCCCATTTCGTTGGCTTCCTGGGTCAGGCGTTCCTCGAGCTCAGCAAGTTTTGGGTCGGTACTGCGCGTGCCGATCGGGCTAAGCAAAACTTCTTTCGACTTGATAAATGAGGAACCACGGTCACCGCCGATGGAGACCCCCAATATGCCGGGCGCGCAGCCTTGTCCCTGTGCCTTCTGCACTGCGTCCAGCACCACTTTACGGACGCCGGCAAGGTCGCGTCCCGCGCCCAGCTTATTATTGGGCAGCGAATACTGCGCGCCGACGTTCTCACACCCACCGCCCTTGAGCATCAACTCGACGACCAGCGGCTGGTCGGCATCTATTTCTTCAAAATGGATCGAGGGAAAGTCTTCCCCGCCCAGGTTGTTCCCGGAGTTCTTGTCGTAGATCGCCTCCACGGCGTTCGGTCGCATATAGGACCGTTTGGTCGCTTCCGCCATCGCAGCGCGGATCTGTGCTTTGAGTTTGCGCGTACTCCAACCTTCTGGATAGTGGACATAAAAGATGGGCGTGCCCGTGTCCTGGCAAATTGGCGTGGAATTGGCACGCGACAACTCGATATTCTTGAGGATGGTTTCCAGAGCACCGCGCGCGGCCGAGCCTGGCTCCTCCTTTTCGACGGATGCCCGCAGCCGTTCTTCCACATCCTTCGGCAGGCTGGACGAGGTGCGGCGAATAAGCTCTAAGACTTCATTTGTGATATCCCGCATGACGCCTCCATGTATATACGTATCATACACCCGTTCAAATGATTAGGATGATGACTTAATTACTTATTCTCTCGTTACAAATTCACCATCCTAAAGAGAAGCTTTCACCCTCTTCGCCGCGCGATTTTTCGATGTTGAGGCAAGGTTATAATCTCCGGATTGTGCAAAACATGCAAAGAAAACGTCTTATTGCTACCCTATTTTTATCGCTGCCACCCTACTTTTGTTACCAAACTTCTACCGGAACTGGTGGTCA
>DATHUN010000294.1:0-2932 GCA_035462205.1 Anaerolineales bacterium | reverse complement strand
AGGATGCTGCTCTCGAACGACGCTTTGCTCCGATCTACGTCGAAGAACCAACCGTGGACGATACGATCCGGATGCTGCAGGGTCTGCGCGACCGCTATGAAGCGCACCACAAGGTCCGCTATGCGGATGATGCGCTGGTGGCTGCAGCCCGTCTCGCCGATCGGTATGTTACGGATCGGCGGCTGCCCGATAAGGCAATTGACCTGATGGATGAAGCTGCGGCGAAACTGCGCGTGGCTTTATACTCCATGCCGCCCGATCTCAAGGCGATGAAAACGGAAATCGACAAGCTGCAGGCTGAGGAAGAACAAGCTGGCTTGGAACGTGATTATGAACGCGCCGCCCAGAAGAAATCCGAGCGTCTGCGCCTGGACGAGGAATATCACAGCAAGCGCGACCAATGGGAATCAGAACACCAGCTCGATGAAGTTGTGGACGTCGATGATATTGCCTCCGTCGTTCACCAGTGGACAGGCATCCCGCTCAGCCAGATGATGGAGAGCGAGTCGGAAAAGCTGCTGCATATGGAAGCTCGTCTGCATGAGCGCATTATCGGCCAGGAAGAGGCGATCCACGCCATCTCCGATGCCATCCGCCGTGCCCGCTCTGGCTTGAAGGATCCGTCACGTCCGATCGGTTCATTCATCTTTATTGGTCCCTCGGGCGTTGGGAAAACAGAGTTAGCCAAGGCACTCGCCTGGTTTATGTTTGACGATGAAGAAGCGCTGGTACGCATCGACATGTCCGAGTACCGCGAACAGCATACGGTGAGTCGACTCTTCGGAGCGCCTCCGGGATATGTTGGGTATGAGGAAGGCGGTCAATTAACAGAGGCTGTCCGCAGGCGCCCATACCGGGTGATCCTCTTCGACGAAATTGAAAAGGCACATCCCGAAGTCTGGAACGCATTATTGCAGATTCTAGACGATGGTCGTCTCACCGACGGTCAGGGCAATATCGTGGACTTCCGCAACACTGTCCTGATCATGACCTCGAACCTGGGCACCGAGTATGTACGCAAGGGAGGCACATTGGGCTTCCTGCAGCCCAAAGCCTCGGATGAAGACCGCGAAGCGCATGACAAGATCGAGCGTGCCCTCAAGGGCGCCTTCCGCCCCGAATTCCTGAACCGCATCGACGAGATCATCATGTTCTCGCCGCTGTCCATCGAACAGATGGAGGAAATCGTCGTCCTGCAAATGAAGGAAGTTCAAGACCGCTTGAACGAATACAACATTACTGTCCAGCTCACCGATGCCGCCCGCAAGTGGCTGGCAAAGGCTGGCTATGATCCGGCGTTCGGCGCTCGTCCGCTGCGCAGGGCAATCCAGAAGAATGTGGAGAGCCCGCTCTCGGTCGAACTGTTGAGCGGAAAATTCAAAGACGGTCGCACGGTCCTGGTAGATGTGGACGAAGAGAAGAACAAGATCGTCTTCCAGACATCCGAACCGGTCACTAAGAAAAAGAGTAAACAGCACGCAGAAGCGTAAAAATGGCGGGAGCAGTTGAAAAGACTGCTCCCGCTTTTTATGTTAGAAACGTTATCCGAATCATGCGTTTAGCAACGCCATGAAAGAGGAACAATTTTTGGAGGCTCAAATTAATGGATAGAAATGTGTCGAAGGTCGTGGGCGGGATTGTTGCCATTTTGGTTTGTTGTTCCTGCGCCTTGATTGTTGGCGCAGCCGCGATTATTTTCCGGGTATCGAACGGGCTTCCCAGCAATTTTCCAGTTTTCCTTCCACCTGGAAGTAATTCAGTTACTGCGCAGCCAACGCCAGCATTAGACCGGACACCGGTAGATTCGTCCACGATGAGCACGCTTGAAACGCTCCGCACCACGATCGTTCCCGAGAATGATCCCTATGATCTGGCATGCCGTTTACAAGCGCTCTGCAACGTCCCCCAAACCGTGCAGGGGAAAAATTATCAAGTGGGAGACCGCGAAAAGTTTTGGCTCTTAAACTCCGATACCGTTAAATATTTTCAAATCGATGCCACTTTGCTGTACGTCACACCGCATAGCTATTTCTGGGCCGAAGATGGTGTGAAGGTAAATCAGCGCGAGATGAAAAATCTGATGGATACGTTTGAAAACAAGATCTATCCACGCGACCGGGAATTTTTCGGCAGCGAATGGACGCCCGGCGTGGACAATGACCCTCATATTTTTGTTTTATACGCAGGTGGGTTGGGAAATAACATTGGCGGCGCCTATAATTCTACCGATGAATATAATCCGCAAATAAAGGAAAATTCCAACGCACACGAAACTTATGTCCTCAGCTCCACGGCCGATCTGGCCGATGAATATACGTATGCTACGCTGGCACACGAGTTCGTTCACATGATCCAGCATCCCACCGACCGCAATGATGCCTCCTGGATGACCGAGGGATTTGCCGAAGTGGGTTCGCTGATCAACGGCTATTATTCTCCCGGCGCGGACTATATCTACATTCAAAATCCGGATCTGCAATTGAACTCATGGGCGGATAACAACTCTCCTGATTTTGGTCCCCACTATGGACAAAGCTTCCTCTACCTGGCGTACTTCCTGGATCGTTTCGGGGAGGATGCCACCAAGGCGCTGACAGCCAACCCCGAGGATGACCTGACCAGCGTGGACGATACATTGGCACAGCTCAATATCACCGATCCGCAGACAGGCAAACCCGTCAGCGCCGATGATCTCTTTATGGATTGGGCAGCCACCTTGTATCTGAAGGATGGTAGTGTGGGCGATGGACGTTATACCTATCACAATTATTCGAAAGCACCACAATATGAGCCTCAGGAAGCTATTTCGAACTGCCCACAATCGTTTGATAGCTGGGTGCATCAATATGGCATTGACTATTACACGATCGACTGCCCCGGCGACCATACGATTCAATTCACCGGTTCCACGGTCGCGAGCCTTCTGCCGGTC
>DATHUN010000293.1:0-3217 GCA_035462205.1 Anaerolineales bacterium | reverse complement strand
TCAAAGAACCGCAGAAAGTATTTTGGGGTGGATACAGCTCCTACTTTGCCGATCCGGATGACAATCGTTGGGAGGTGGCTTACAATCCGTTTTTTCCGTTCGACGAACGAGGGAATTTGAAACTGGATTAAGGCAGGATTAAATCGTAGCGTTGCTCCCGCAATCGCTTGCCAAAGGAAGTTGATTCTTTTTCCTCTGTGAGCTTGAAACCGAACCTTTTATAAAGCGATGCAGCTTTGTCAAGTTCATCCGTCGTCCAGAGATAGGATTTCCGGTAGCCGCATTCGCGCAAAAAATCCATATACAAAGTTAAGAGCTTTGCACCTAGTCCCATGCCGCGATATTCCGGTTCGATCAAGAAATATCGCAGTTGCGCAGCGTTGCCTCGATCCATTAATAAAAGGGAACCGATCATGCGGTCGTTGTGGTCGCAGGCCCAAATGCGGTTCCTTTGTGGGTCATATTGCTCGTAGAACTCACACAATCCTTTCGCCACATAACTCTCAAATTGAAGACCGTAGTTGTATTCCTTCGAATACAGTACGCCGTGCATGTATATAACATAGCCAATATCCCCAGGATGAAGGTCAGTGCGGATGGAAATATCATTTAGGAAAACCTTACTCATCAGTTCGCTCCAACAGTGCTCGAATTCCTTCCATTTTGCTAATAAGGTCAGCACACTCTTCCGCAGATAGCTTCTCAATCATTTGCGAGATCAAGCGATTTGAATTGGTGTTGATATTCGCAAACTCTCTTTTGCCCCGTTCTGTCGGGACGATGATTCGCAGGCGACCATCTTTTGCTGAAAGAATCTTCTTAACCAAGCCGCGTTTTACAAAACTATCCAATATACGGCTGAGATATCCTTCGTCGATTAAGATCCGCTCTCGGATTTTTTTAGCAGAGCATTCTTCAATATTACAAATTTCGTAGAGAACGCGTCCTTCGGTCAACGAAAAGGGACTATCCAAAAAATGCTGGTCTAACAATCCGATGATGCTTGTATAGAAGCGGTTGAAGCTTCTAATCCTATCGATGAGTTTTTGATCTTGTTTCATTCTAGCATGATATACAAAATACTTGACACTGTCAAGTATTTTGTGGTGTTCTCATCAGATACAACTGATACTTCTATGGCAGCCACTTCAGTCAATAGATGCGGTGCAAAAGGGCGGCTAGCCTTCGGGTCGCAGACGTGATCTACAAACATAAAACAAGACTTTGAAGAACTTCGCGAATTTCAAAGTCTTGTTGTTTAATAGAAACGTTTAATTCTTCCTACGCTTGATAGAATGGGTCACGCGGTTGAGAGCGAAGCTCGAGTTCTATGCCACTCATAGCGCGCCATGATAAACAGGTCGATGGTGACGACAAACAGACTTCCAACAATCCAGCGCTCCAACGATCCGTTGCCTCCATCCGGGGAGACTCGGAATATCTCCTCGATCCACTCTTCCCAGACGAGGCTAAGCACGAGTAAAGCACTTGTAATTGTAGCGATACCCGCTTCCAACCAAAACCGGAATCGCATTTGTATTTTCATGAAGGGTCTCCTTCTTAGTTATCAATTGTTAGAGAACATATTTATCATCTTGTCATCAAATCTACACGGGCTGGTCCAGCGTCGAAAACAGGCATATCGTCCACGGCTTGTGTAGCGGCAGCTTCCGGTTGCCTAGATACAAACAGTGTGTGCTGTGGTGACCCTGCATCAGTAGGCGTGTTACCTTCTGCAGACGGTTGCTGTTCTGCTTTTGGAGGGATCGGCGCAGTGTAGCTGATGTTTATCAGCGGACCGTTGGCCGGGGCTGCCGGAGCCGGACCTGCATCCCTGACTGGTGTTTCCTCAATACTCATGGTACATCTCCTTCTGTAATTCGATGATTTGGACTCGCCAGATGCGTTCGCCCGTTTTTACATCACTGCGAAGCGCCCCTCAAAATTCACCTGCGCGTCGGACACGTTCGTCACAGTAATCCAATACGTCGCATTAGCGGCATCCGCCCGTTCGACCGCGACAGACCATTCGAGTTGGGGAATGCCAACATTTGGCGTAGTTGGCATTACATACCAGACTACATTCCAATTGACTGGCCAGCCATAGGTAGACCAACGAGCGCTAGCGCCGGCGGCAAGCGTGCCTGTGAATTGTGTTCCAGTCCACATATTTTCTCCTTGTTTAATAACGACTCAAAATGCTATAACGTCCTTCGAAGCTAACCTCCACCGAGGTGAGGTTCGTGACCATCAGCCAATAAGTCACGTATTCCGCGGAAGCGCGTTCCACTTGTACCTTCCAGGTAATTGCTGGGCTACCTTTCTGCACAGTGGTCGGCATCATCGACCAGATCACGTGCCAGGTTGCCGGCCAGTTAGAAGTAAACCATCTTGCCGTTTGGTTGGCGGCTAGCGTTCCGGTGAACTGGACTCCGGTCATTGGTTGCGCCATCCAGCCATCCACAGGGATTTGCCAGATGCCGCGGTTTCTGGTACCGGCGCGCAGAACACGCGCATGCGGATGGAATAACAGATCACCCACGTAGGCATTTGGCAGCCCATTGGAAAAGCTTGACCAGGTTGCTCCGCAATCGAGAGATTGATATACGCCTATATCCATGGCAACCCAAATGCGATTGCTATTGGCGGGATCTACTTCAATCGCATTGACCGGCAGGCCCGGAAGCCCCCATGTGCAATCCCGCCAGGTCGAGCCGCCGTCATCTGAGCGAAAGACGCGCCCGCCCCAGGTAGAGCGGGAGGTCGCCCACACGCGGTTCAGGTTGCTCGGATCCACAAATAGATCGCTGATGTAGGCGCCCGTGCGCGGACTCGGTAGCAGAGTGAGCGTACCCCACGACGAGCCTGACCATTCTGCCTTGCACACTGTTCCGTTTGCTGTCCCCACATACACATGATCGGCATCCGGGATATACAGCGCGCTGGCAATCTCCGCGTTCGCAAAAGGTAGGTAAATCCAATTGGTGCCATGATCACGCGAAATGTACAACGCTCCCCCGCCGATGGCTACTGTATCCCCATTTGTGGCGCTGGCTTCAAAAGGTGGATAAAACAGTGAGCCCTCGCCTGGTTGGGTATTGGGCATGATTCCGAACCAGCTATTCCAATCGCCACTGCTGGTGGAACGTAGGGGACTCATGCGATAGTAGGTATGAATGACAATTCTTGGATCGGTTCGATTTACGGCACAGTCTCC